>JAZFSU010000223.1:0-23520 GCA_036446335.1 Dehalococcoidia bacterium
CCGGCCTTGCCGAGAGCGCAGAAAACCTCGCACAACCTGCTCTCTTCATCGAAGTTAACTGTTATGTAAAGATTGCCACAGCCCGTCGACACCTTTTCCGTGATCCCGGCCGTAGTGGTCGGTCGGTCCTTCGGGACAAGCCTGGGCCCCTCAACTTGTGTCTGCTCGGCGATGCTCAGGACCTGATTCTCCCGGCTTCTGTCCCGGTAGATCGTTATGCCTTTGCAGCCCTCCCGATAAGCCATCATGTATGCGTGAGCCACGTCGTCCCTGGTGGCGTCGTGATGGAAGTTCACCGTCTTGGATACTGCGTTGTCCGTGTGACTCTGAAATGCTGCCTGCATCCTGACGTGCCACTCGGGCGCAATGTCGTGAGATGTGACGAATACCCGCTTGAGCCTCTCGGGAATGTCCTCGATATCTCCCAGGTTGCCACTCTTGGCCACCTTCTGCATGAGTTCGTCCGAGTAGACCCCTTCCCTCTTGGCGATCTCCTCGAAAAGAGGATTCACCTCGGCCAGTTGGTCCCCGTCCAGAATGTTGCGGGTGTAGCTGAGCGCAAACAGGGGCTCGATGCCGCTGGAGCAGCTTGCAATGATGCTCAGCGTACCCGTGGGAGCGATTGTGGTCCTGGTGGCATTTCTCACCCTGGGGCCATCGGGCTTGTCATAGATGCTGCCTTCGAAGGCAGGAAACACCCCTCTTCCCTCTGCAAGTTCCTTCGAGGCCTCCAGCGATTCCCTGGCTATGAACTCCATCAGGCTCTCAGCCGTGTCGAGGGATTCCTGAGAATCATAGGGGATCCCGAGCCGGATAAGGAGATCGGCGAATCCCATCACCCCGAGGCCGATCTTTCTCGTCTTCCTGGTCATGTCCGCTATCTGGTCCAAGGGGAACTTGTTGACATCGATGACGTTGTCGAGAAACCTGACCGCCATCCGCACGGTCGAGGCCAATTTGACGTAGTCTATAGCCGGGGACTCATCTTTCTCGGTCAGCATCGCGGATACATTGATGGAGCCCAAGTTGCAGGACTCGAAGGGGAGAAGAGGCTGCTCGCCGCACGGGTTCGTGCTCTCAACTTTTCCCATTGCGGGGGTCGGGTTATCCCTGTTCACCCGGTCCAGAAACACAATGCCGGGGTCTCCGTTCCGCCAGGCACCGTCGACCATGCTGTCGAACACCTTCTTGGCGTTGAGTTTGCCTGCCGCCTTGCCCGTGTGGGGATTGACCAGCTCATAGTCGTCGCCGCCTTCGGCGGCCTTCATGAACTCCTCTGTAACCGCCACCGAGATATTGAAGTTGGTGAGAGATATGTTGTCCTCTTTGGATGTGATGAACTTCCCTATGTCGGGATGGGTGACCTCGAGTATAGCCATGTTAGCTCCGCGTCGCTTGCCGCCCTGCTTGATGACGTCTGTGGCGGCATCAAAAGCCTTCATGAACGAGACTGGTCCGCTGGCCACCCCCCCTGTGGAGCCCACCATGTCACCTTCGGGGCGCAGCCGGGAGAAGGAGAATCCGGTGCCACCGCCGCTCTTGTGAATCAGGGCGGTGTACTTCAACGAGTCAAAAATGGAGTCCATAGAGTCTTGGATGGGGAGCACGAAGCAGGCCGACAGCTGCCCCAGCTCGCGCCCCGCGTTCATCAGCGTCGGGGAGTTGGGCAGGAACTCGAGGTTTGCCATTGCCTGGTAGAATTCCTCTTCCCTGGCGGCGACGTCGGCTCCGGGATCGTAAAGCAGTTCAGCCGAGGCTATGTGGTGCGCCACCCGCCGGAAGAAATCCTCGATGCTCTCGATCACCTGACCCTTCTTGTTCTTCACCAGGTATCTTCTCTCCAGGACGGTCATGGCGTTCGGCGATACCTTGAGCTCGGTCTTGGCAGCTTTGGTGCTGGCTTTTCTTGCTCTGGGAGCTGCTCGCGGCGTCGCCTCCTCCTCATCAACAGGGACGAAGGATTCCGGGCCCCTCTCGGAGAGGATATTGGTCAGGATCGACTCAATCTCGGTCCTGTGTACCGGCAGTCTGATCTCTGGTGCGAGGTCCTCCATGCCAGGCAGGGTGGGTATTCGATCCAACCGGGCGATCACCTGGTCGGCAAGCCCCTCGACCATCTCCCTATCGGCGATGCCCATGGACTCAGCTGAGGCAAAGACCGCACGGGCCACTTTGTTGCGCAACGCGCGCTCCGCTTTGCTGCTTTTTCCGTTGTTGCCGCTGCTCATGTTTGCCACCCTTGTGAGTCTTGCTTCTCTTTGATTGCCGTGCTCGACAATGAGAGCCACCTGCCCTCTCGAGGCTGTGGCCTACTGCCTGGGTATGAGGGGAAGCTGCGTGGCTAGGTCCTTCGCTGCAACCAGAGTATCCACCTCTTGCTTGAGCGTGGTAATGTCGGCGAAATCGCGATATACGCTGGCGAAACGAATATAGGCGATGTGGTCCAGCTCCCGCAACCTGGTCATGACCATCTCCCCGACCATCGAACTCGGAATCTCCGCCTTGCCCTGCTGGTGCACCTCTGACTCAACGTCGTCCACAAGCTTCTCCACGGTTCCGGTGGGAAGGGGACGTTTCTCGCAGGCCCTGCGAATGCCGGTCGCCAGCTTCTCCCGGCTGAACTCCTCCCGCCGCTGGTCCTTCTTGATAATAACCAGGGTGGCGGTCTGTATCCTCTCGAAGGTAGTGAACCTGAATGCACAGCCGAGGCACTGGCGTCGCCGTCGTACAATGCCATTGACGGTTCGCGAATCTGTAACTTTCGAGTCTTCATTCCCACAGTGAGGACACTGCATCTCTACTGCCCAGTCCGTCTATATATTGTGCCGGGTGCAGAGAATAACACAACATATTGATGTTGTCAAGACGGTTCAAGGGACTTTTCGAGCACACAGTGTGTGCCATCGACTATCCGCGTCGGAAAGGCGGGATCGGTATCCAGCTGACAAGGCGGCCCATCTCTCCCCGCTCCCAGGACACCAGGATCTGGCTGGCGATGAACAGCGAGCTGTAAGTGCCAGCCACAACACCGACGATGAGCGCGAGCACGAAGTTGCCGATGGTTGGCCCGCCAAACAGGAAGAGCGCGAGGAGGACAAACAGCGTGGTGAGGCTCGTGTTGAGAGATCTTCCGAGGGTTCCGGCGAGGCTCATGTTGACCACCGTGTCGAAGCTGACGCTAAAGTCGCGTGTTCTGTTCTCTCTGATGCGATCGAAGATGACAATGGTGTTATTGACGCTGTAGCCGATGACGGTCAGTATGGCGATGACGAACATGGAGTTGACCTCGAGGTTGAAAAGAGCGAAGACGCCCAGAACCACAACGGCATCGTGGACCAGGGCTATGATGGCAGCTAATCCGTACCGCACGGAGCCGGCCAGCTTGCGGAAGGCCCACGTGATATACAGGAGTATGCCAAAAGCCGCCGCGATCACAGCGTAGGTAGTATACTCTACGCGCTCGGCGGCGATATCGGGAGATATCGTGTAGACATCCATAGCCGCCACAGGTCCGTAGTCTCCCAGTGCCTGCAAGATCCGTTCCTGCTCGTCCTGCGACAGTGTGTCGGTTCTCACAAGGAACGAATCCAACTGGCCGGGCTCGATGCTGAACTCGGAGTGCCCGAGATCTGTTAGCCTGTCGTCCAGGTTACCTTGATCGACCGCCTTCCCGAACATGAGGGCGAGCGTGGTGGCATTCCCCCCCGACGGGAACTCGGCTATCCTGACGGTCGTCGCAAACCTCGACTGGAGCCCCTCTGAGAGCTGGTCCCTCCCCCCCAAATCCAACTGCAAGCCGTCCACCAGGAACGCATCCTTGGCGCTGTGCTGAACAATGGCCTCTGAGTGGTCCAAAGACGCAAGCTTGTCCCTCAGGGACTCTTGCTCCACGTCTTCCCTGAAGACCAGGGTCATTGTCGACCCGCTGCTGAACTCGATTCCCAGATTGAGTCCTGACGCTATCAGCGTGATGACGCTGATCAGTATCACCAGCCCCGATCCCAGGAAGAACCACTTCCGGTTGGTCACGAAGTCAAACAACTTCACTCCTGCACTTTCTCTATGGATCTCGTCGGTGGTTCAGGAAGCTGATGGCCGAAAAGAGAGATGTGGCTCGCCACACGGGTGCCAACCAAGAGCCGCAGAAAGGTTCTGGTAACGAAGAGAGCGGTGAACATACTCAGCGCCACGCCGATGGCCAGCGTCAAGGCGAACCCCATCACCCTGGGCTCTGCCATGGCTCTGCCCATCATCCAGAGTATCAGGCAGGTGATGAGGGTAGAGATATTGCTGTCGCGTATGGCTGTCCAGGCGCGGTTGAATCCCGCCTCGACCGCCCCGCCGAGGGTCCGCCCTGCCCTCAGTTCTTCCTTCAAACGCTCGAATATGAGCACGTTCGCATCGACTGCCATGCCGATTGACAGGACGAATGCCGCGAGACCGGGCAACGTCAGCGTGATTGGTATCAACTTGAAAGCTGCCAGTACGAAGACGCCGTAAATCAGCAGGGACACACTGGCAAGCACGCCCGGGAGACGATAGTAGATAATCATGAAGGCCAGGACCATCGCGAGACCGATGATCCCAGCGATAAAGCTCTTCCGGATCGAATCGGAGCCCAGTGTGGGATCGATATCCTCGCGAACAATCGGGCCTTCCAGCGGCACCGGCAAGGCGCCCGCATTGAGCAGGACGGTCAAGTCACGGGACTCCTGCAGCGACATGTTCTCGATCACGCCTCTGCCGGCAGTGATCCGTACCGCCACTGCCGGGCTCGAAACGTAGCTGTCGTCCAGGAAAATACCCAGGGGCTTCTTAATTGCGTCGCCGCGCAGGTAGCCCAAAATACCGGACAGCTCGCCGGTGATCTGGTCGAACAATCTTGCCCCATCATCATTGAACTCAAAGGCGACCTTTGGCTGGTTCGTACTCTGATCGATATCCACGTACGTATTGGGCTTGAGGAAATGGCCGGTCAGATGAGTCCCATTGCCGCCACCGATATCGCCAGTGGCCGGCACCCATTCGATCTCACCCTGTTCGGTGAGAGCCTCATAGTCGGGGAAGTACCCATCGCTGAAGTATCCCCTGACCAGGATTTCACTCTCAGGACTCAGCTTTCTGAAATCGAGTTGGGCCGTCTGACCGATCAGCCGGACGGCCGCCTCCATGTCTCTGATTCCCGGGAGTTGCACGGAGATGCGTCGCTCGCCCTGCTTCTGGATGACTGGCTCGGAGACCCCGTACGCGTTGACTCTTCTGCTGATGATCTCCATCGCGCCCTTCATCTCGGCCGCGCGGTCTTCCCCTCTCACTTCGGACAGATCAGCCTCGTAGACGAGGTGAATGCCGCCGCTGAGGTCGAGTCCCAATCTCATCCCGAGGGTGTTATTGCCTGAGCTGACATCCTGAATGCTGGGCGCATCCCGGATCAGCACCTCAGCCAGGGCGAGGGCAAACAGGAGCCCGATTATTACAAGCCTGATCGCATTTCTGCGGCTCACCCTAGTCTCTCCAATCTCATTGCTATCAGATCCATTGCCTGTTCCATCGTCTCGACTTCACCTGCAGCCTGCGCTTCGCGGACTATCTCCAGCAACTCGCCGATCTGCGAGCCAGGGGCCATTCCGAATCTCTCGATGAGCATGTGGCCGTCGATCAGCTTTGGTGGCACGATCCTGGCCTGCTCCTCGAACCAGCTGGAAAGAACATACTGGGTCATCTCACAGTGCTTGCGCCACTCCCCGAGATCGAGGGAAGGCCCCCTAGCCGCAAGGTGATCCGCGAGGCCAAGAAGCAGCGTCTCGATGCCGACGTCAGCAGTATCCCTAAAGAACCTGTAGATCGCACGCCGGGACGGCACCCCACCTTTCAGCAAGTCCCCGGAGCGCATGTGGTGCTCCACCATCGACTGCACAAGATTGATCTCACGGTTGCTGAATCTCAACCGCTCCATGAGACCAGCCGTCGCTGCTGCTCCCTCCTTGGCATGCCCCAGGAAGCGCATTCGCCCATCTTCCTCAACAGTCTTGGTCGCCGGCTTGCCGATATCGTGGAGAAGACCTGCCAACTTCACCAGAGCCTTTCGGCTTCGTCCTGCGGAAATCTCACCGCCGACGTGCTCGGCGATCTCCGATGACCAGGGGGCCAATGACAGCACTTCATCATCCTCTTGGAAATCCCGCTCTCGGAGCACGCGCTCAACCGTGTCGACCGTGTGCAGGGAGTGGTCAAAGACGTTCCAGAAATGCTCCTTTGGCTGCGTTACTCCTTCGGTGACGCACAACTCCGGCATGATCTCTTTGAGCATGCCGAGGCGTTCAAGATGCTGGAGTGACTGATAGGCCCTCGGGGTCTCAAGGATATGCCAGAGTTCGTCCCGAAGGCGTTCCGCCGCTACAGTCGTGATCAGCCTGTGGTCGCGCTGGATGAGGGCTTCTGTGTCGCGGTCTATCGAAAAGTCGAGCACTGCAGCGAAACGGATTGCCCTGAGAAGGCGCGCGGGATCGTTAAGGAAGCAGTCGCTACCTGTTGCTCGAACAACTCGTCGGCTCAGGTCAAGGCGTCCGCCGAGCGGATCGATGATGTGTGCCTCAGAGAAGCCCCCCGCGAAGTCAGGCAGCGCTGTGGCTATCGCGTTTATGGTGAAGTCACGGAGCTGGAGGTCTTCCTCGATGCTGCCGCGTAATGTGGCAAAATCGAGGTGCCATTCATGTCCGGCCCTGCGAAGAACGATCCTGGCTACCTGGTTTGCCTCGTTCAGAGGTATCACCCTGGCGCCCAAGTCTCCAGCCACGGACGAGGCAATCTCAATCGCGTTGCCAGATACCGCAACGTCTATGTCGCGGTTGACGCGCCCCAGGAGCCCGTCGCGAACGAAGCCGCCCACAACGTAGCATTCGATGCTCCGTCGCTGGAGCAGGTCCTTCAGACTATCCAGTAGTGACGTCGCTTCCTTTGGGGCAAGCAACTCCGGTCTCTCTTTGATAGCTACGCTCATTAAGGGTTCTTTGTCCTCAAGTCCATCGAAAGCAAGCTCGATACTGACTCCGGCCCCGCCCAGACCTCGGCGTCAAGAGCCGCGAACGGCCTAGATATGACTGGAAACGTCCTCGTCGTCCGGCTGGATTCTAGTCAGCTTATCCCTGCTCTCCAGGTGGTCGATGTATACCACTCCGTTTATGTGATCGATCTCATGCTGCAGGACATGTGCCAGCAGCCCGCCCGCCTTCAAGCGGACCTGCTTGCCGTGCCGGTCGCGGCCCTTTACCGTCACCGATTCCCAACGCGTCACCTCGCCCTTGTACCCGGGTAAACTAAGGCACCCCTCTGAGACCTCATACTCTCCCGAGCTTTTCACCAGTTCCGGGTTGATGAGTGTTATCTCGTCTTCCTCGACCGCCTCGATGACAACCACCTGAAGCGGTACGCCTACCTGGGGCGCGGCCAGCCCGGCTCCTTCGGCGTGGCGCATGGTCTCGATCATGTCATCGATGAGCTTCTGGATGGAATCGCTGATGGTCCGCACCCGTCTTGCCTTCTGATGGAGCACGGGATTGTCCATCGTTACGAGGGGCAGGATCGCCATATTTGAAGCTCAAGCACTCATCGTCTCATGATAGCTCTGGGCAAGTCCAGGTGATTATAGTCGAATTGAATTAGGTTGTAAAGACTAAAGCAAACCTGCCGGGTCAATGTCCACAGACCATCCTCTGGGGAAGGTCAGATGCCCAAGGAGACGTACGGGGTGGGGGCTGCGGACGATGATCTGCCACCGAAACCTTCCCCTCACTCGCTGGGCGAAGGCAGGCGAGGGACCGATCAAGTCCGTATGTGGCATGCCCTGGGAGTCTCGCTCAAACTTGAGGAGCTGGTATGTTCTCTCTGCCTCTTTCTTGCATGAAGCGGCGTTAGTATGTACGTAGATGAGGCGCGCGAGCCTTCTGAATGGGGGATTGCCTTGCTGATGACGAAGAGCGATCTCCTGCTCGTAGAAGCCAGCATAGTCGTGCTCTGCGGCAGCGACTATTGCGTAGTGCTCCGGCCTGTAGCTCTGGACGATGGCCTTGCCCCCCGCTCTGCCCCTTCCTGCTCTTCCTGCCACCTGCGCCAGAATCTGGAAGGTGCGCTCGCTTGATCGGAAGTCGGGCAAGTGAAGCCCCAGATCGGCGTTGATCACGCCCACGAGGGTTACCAGTGGCATATCAAGCCCCTTGGCTATCATCTGAGTTCCGATGAGTATGTCTGCCTCATGGGCCAGAAACTTGGCCATTATCTGCTCGTGGGAATGCTTGCCTCTGGTGACATCACTGTCCCAGCGTAGTAGCCGAGCCTGCGGGAAGACCTTAGCTACCTCCTGTTCCACTTTCTGCGTGCCGGCGCCGAGAAACTTGATGCGCTTGCTCCGGCATTCGGGGCAGCTGTCCGGAACTTTGGTCCTCCGATTGCAGTGGTGACAGACCAGATCCTCTTCGGGGGTATGGAAAGTCAGGGAGACATCGCAGCGCCGGCAGCGCAGAACAAAGCCACAATCGCGACACTGGACGAACGTGGCTGTGCCTCGGCGGTTGAGAAAGAGCATCACCTGCTCTCGGGCGGCCAGGGCATTGGAGATGCTATGCTTCAGTGACCGGCTCAGGATGCTTGTGTTGCCCTCCTTCAATTCACGGCGAAGGTCAATCACTTCGACCGGTGGCAGAGAGGCCGTCTCTCCATCGGCTATCCTTTCAGGAAGCCCGAGCAATCGAAACTCAGCTGTCTGCGCTCTGTGGTAGCTGGCGAGGTCGGGAGTCGCGCTTCCCAGGATCACGACTGACTTCGTGAGTTCCGCCAGCTTGATGGCGACATCTCGCGCATGATAGCGCGGCGGCTGCTCATGTTGCTTGTAGGTCCACTCATGCTCCTCGTCAATAACGATCAGCCCGAGGTCGGGCTGCGGGGCGAAAAGTGCTCCCCTCGATCCGATGACCACATCGCAATCGCCGTCCTTGATTCGCTCCCACTCGTCGAACCGCTCTCCCAAGGACAGCCGGCTGTGAAGCACGGCTACCCTCTCAGGGAAGCGTGAGGCAAAACGAGTGATGGTTTGCGGGGTGAGCGCTATCTCCGGGACGAGGACGATGGCTCGCTTGCCCAGGGAAACTGCTTCTTCCAGCGCCCGGAGGTAGATCTCTGTCTTGCCGCTGCCCGTCACGCCGTGGAGCAGAAACACACTGGGAGGGCCGATCTGAGGCGGCTCGCTCGAGGCGAGCCGCCTCAGATCGGCCGATATCTCGGACCACGCCGCTTCTTGAGAGGGCGTCAGCGCGGGACGCGTTGCCGCGCCGAAGGTCCGATGGGCCAGCGGATCTCGCCGTTCTCTGACTTCTTCAATGCGGACAAGCCCTCTACGGCTCAAGGAGTGCAGTGCGGGGGAGCTCAGACGCAGCCTGCGCCTTGCCTCTGGCAGGGACACGGGGCCCGGTTCTGCGACAAGGAGCCTCAGCAATCCGGACTGCCGCGATGCATGCTTGCGTTCAAGGTCGTTGATGGCATGCCATGCTTGGGCTGGTGTGACGGCGAGGCTGAGGTAGGTGACATGACGGGGGCCGACCTTTGCCCTGGCGATCTCCCTTGTCTTAACAGCCAGACCCTTGCGCACGAGTTGATCAACGAACGTGTCGATCCTGCCATGCGGCGAGATCCTTTTGAGCTCTTCGAGCCCGATTCTGCCTTCACTTTGGATGAGACCCAGTAGCTCCCGTTGCTGCAGTGTGAGCGACGAGACCGCAGCCTCCGAGGGGTTCTCAGCGGGCTGGACGAAGGTAACGACCCTGCGCTCAAATCCTGGAGGCATCATTAGCGCCGCTGCATCGAAGTAGGAGGCGAGGTAGCGCTCAGCTATCCATCGGGTGAGCTCAATGTGATCGGGAGACAGAATGGGGTGGACGCCGATGACCTGGGCTATCTCCTTCGTCTCTGCGACGAGGGGCTGGTCGGCTAGGGCAAGAACGACGCCTTGAACCAACCTTGGACCGAAGGGAACCCAAACGGCATGCCCTGGGCGCACCAAGGCATCCGGGGGGATAGAGTAGCTAAAGATTCTAGGCTGCGATAACGGGGCGTTGACTGCAACCTCAGCGTAGGTCATCCTTTGCTCGTGACTTCACCTTATGCCTGGCCATCTTGCTGCTCAAGTTGCGCAGATAGTAGAGCTTCGCACGGCGAACCTTCCCGTAACGCAGCACTTCAACTTTCTCCAGCCGGGGCGAATGAAGGGGAAACGTCCGTTCCACCCCCACACCGTGAAACACTTTCCTTGCGGTGAAATTGGCTCCGACCCCGCCGGAACGCATTCTGATCACTACGCCTTCAAAGGTCTGAACGCGTTCCCGATCGCCCTCGATCACCTTCATCTTGACTTTGACGGTATCGCCAGGATTGATCTCAGGGATTTCTTCATTCACTTTGGTCTCGACTATAGAGTTGATGTCCAATTCTCTCTCCTCAGTCTAGCTGCTGCTTGAGCGCATATCTATCAAGAGCGTGCCCTTGTCCTGTTGGCTACTGGCCCTCCTGCCGCGGGGATACAGCTTCCTTGTCAAGGAGATCCGGACGACGCATCTGCGTACGCCGGATTGACTGCTCCCTCCTCCACTCCGCAATCTCAGCGTGATTCCCGGAAAGCAGTACCTGGGGAACCTCCCAGGTCCGATATTCTCGAGGGCGCGTGTATTGGGGGTACTCCAGCAGCCCACTTGCATGGGAGTCGTTGTCCACCGACTCCGGTGATCCCAGCACGCCCGGCACTTGCCTTACTGTGGCATCGGCAACCACCATCGCCGCCAGCTCCCCACCCGTCAATACGTAGTCTCCGATGCTGATCTCATCCGTGGCGAGATGTTCCCTGACCCTCTCGTCAACTCCCTCATAATGACCGCAGACAAGAATCAGTCGGTCAAGAGTCGATAGCTCTGCGGCGATCCTATGGTTGAAGACCCTCCCCTGAGGAGTAAGCAGTACGACCGGGGTCGCAGGGGAGGTGCTTCCTCCTCTGATAGCTTCCACTGCCTCGAACAGAGGCTCCGGTTTCATCACCATTCCCGATCCGCCGCCAAAAGTATAGTCATCAACGACCCTGTGTTTTCCCTGTCCCCAGTCCCGCAGGTTGTGAATCACAATAGTCACCAGGCCGCGATCTGCGGCCCGCCCTATTATACTCTCTGACAACGGGCCATGGAACATGTCGGGGAACAAAGTGAGTATGTCGATTCGCATTCACCAAGCTCCGTCACCCGGCCAGACTTTCTTTCTCGGCTGTGGCGCACTCCCCTGCCTCGCCTTTGGCTGTCTCGACGGCGTGTGGCAACGCTGGCAAGATCACTTGCAGGCATTCTCGCGCCGCCTTGGGGCTTCCCGGCAGGTTGATGATCAGGGTCTTCTTGCGGATACCGGCCACTCCACGGCTCAGAATGGCGTGAGGAGTCTTTCTAAAGCTTTCCGCTCTCATCGCCTCGGCGAAGCCGGGGGCGACCTTATCCAGCGCGTCCAGTGTCGCCTCAGGGGTGACATCGCGAGGAGCGAGGCCGGTGCCCCCGGTGGTTACGACGACATCAATCCTGCCGTCATCTGCCCATCCCACCAGCTTCTCGCAGATCAGCTTCCTGTCATCAGGCACTATAGCGTAGTCTACTATACGGGCATCCAACCGAGAGATCACCTCTCGGATAGCCTCGCTGCTCTTGTCCTCTCGCTCGCCACGCGAGCCCTTGTCGCTGATCGTGAGTATGCCCACAGTGAACATCGCCTGCATCCCATGGCTACCATTGCCCCTATCATAGCATAGACCAGTATCGTTGCAAAGAGCCGCTCCTCTCCAGGATCCACCCACTGGAACCACGATCATGTGGTGGATTCTGCCAGATTAGGGTATGTTGACAGGGCCAGGGTAATATGTTAGATTCCGGTTAATTCAATAAGTATCGGCTGAGAACAAGACTAGTACGCTTTCAGCGAGGCTCAAGAGAGTCGGGTTAGGTGTGAGCCGATGCCGGCGCAGGAGCGGAATGGACTTGGGAGCTGCAAACCGAAACCCATATCTGCGGGGGAGTAGGCTTTGCCGGAGTGGGTACCGTTATCAAAGCTTGGGGTATTGCCTCAAGCTGTTGAGGCCGTACCTGACAAGAGTGAGTCGTCCCATTTCGCTATGTGATGGCTAACGAGGGTGGCACCGCGGAGACTAGAACCCCGTCCCTTGGACGGGGTTTGTTATTTGCCCCGCAGAGGTGAAGAATGGCGGTTGAGTACCATCCCAATCTCGAGACTTTCCGCGAGCTGGCCGGGGAGGGAAACCTGGTTCCGGTCTATCGTGAGCTCTCCGCCGACCTGGATACGCCCGTCTCGGTGTTTCTCAAGCTGAAGCAGGAAGCCCCCACCTTTCTGCTCGAGAGTGTCGAGGGCGGCGAGAAGCTGGCTCGCTACTCGTTCATGGGCGTTGGCCACAACTTGGTCCTCAAGTCATCGCAGGACAAGGCCATAGTCTATCGCGATGGTGAGAGGCAGGAGCTGAATCTTGACGGCCGAGATTGCCTGCACCTGATTCAGGAACTCCTTGCTCAGCGACAGGTGGTCAGAGTCCCGGGACTGCCTCGCTTCTTCGGGGGCGCCGTTGGCTACATATCCTATGATACTGCTCGGTGCTTCGAGAGGCTGCCCGAGTGCTCAAGCGACGAACTCGGCCTGCCCGAATGCGTCTTCGTCTTCACGGACACTATGATCATCTTCGATCACGTGAAGCACAGTATGAAGGTAGTGGCCAACACGTACGTAGATGGCCCCGCCGACGTCGCGTACCAGCAGGCGCTGTCGAAGATCGATTCCATTGTCGCAAGACTGGCTCGCCCCCTGTCGATAGACTCGCGCAAGTCAAGCTTCGGTCCGGTCTCCGCCCAAGACAAAAAGCTCACATCCAACTTCACTCAGGCGGAGTTCGAGGCGGGTGTGAGGAAGTGCAAGGACTACATATCTGCCGGGGATGCCTTCCAGATAGTATTGTCGCAACGTCTGCAGCGCAAGACCACGGCGCAGCCCTTCGATATCTACAGGGCGTTGCGCATGCTCAATCCCTCACCCTACCTGTTCTACCTGGATCTGGGCGATTTTCAACTGATTGGCTCCAGCCCCGAGATGCTCGTCAAGGCGGAGGATGGCCTCGCCGAAACTTGCCCGATCGCGGGCACGAGGCCAAGGGGAGCAACGGAACAAGAGGACCAGGCCCTGGCCGAAGAACTGCTGAATGACCCCAAGGAAAGGGCAGAGCACTCGATGCTTGTAGATCTGGCCAGGAACGATGTGGGGAGAGTGTGCGAATTCGGTACCGTGAGAGTGCCCGTGTCGATGACGGTGGAGAAGTATTCCCATGTCATGCACATAGTCTCCACCGTGGAGGGAAGGCTGCGGGAGAACGAGACCGCCTTCAGCCTGCTTAGAGCAGCCTTCCCCGCAGGCACCCTCACCGGGGCTCCCAAGATCAGGGCCATGGAGATAATCACCGAACTCGAAGATCTGAAGCGCGGACCGTATGGAGGAGCTGTGGGATACTTCAGCTTCGACGGGAATATGGACACCTGTATCACAATTCGCACCATAGTGATGACAGGAAACACCGCCTATCTCCAGGCCGGCGCCGGCATTGTATACGACTCGGACCCGACCCTTGAATATCACGAGACGCTGAACAAGCTCAAGGCGCTGGAGGCCGCAATCGAGACAGCAGAAGACCAAGGGCCATCTTCCGAGCCGGCAGCGAGCATCGAGCAAGGAGGGACAAAACCAGCATGATCAAGGAAGCTCTAGCCAAGGTGGTCTCAGGAAACGACCTCACCATGGCGGAGGCCAGAGACGTCATGACGGAGATCATGCAGGGGCAGGCCACTCAGGCCCAAATCGGCGCCTTCCTCACCGCGCTCAGGATGAAGGGGGAGACCGCCGATGAGATCACCGGATGCGCCCAGGCAATGAGGGAAAGCGCTGTCAGGGTAACCCCCAGGCAAGAAGTGCTTGTGGACACATGCGGCACCGGGGGCGACAGCAGCGGCACATTCAATATCTCGACCACAGTGGCATTCGTCGCTGCCGGAGCCGGCTTGGCAGTAGCCAAGCACGGCAACCGTTCGGTATCCAGCCAGTGCGGAAGCGCTGACCTGCTTCAAGCGTTGGGCGTGAACCTTGAATTGAACGCGGAACAGGTCGCGCGTTGCATCGACGAGGTCGGTATCGGCTTCCTGTTCGCGCCATTGCTGCATCCGGCGATGAAGCACGCCGTGGGTCCACGGAAGGAGATAGGGCTGCGTACCATCTTCAATATCCTGGGGCCTTTGACCAACCCCGCCGGGGCCAAAAGACAGCTCCTGGGCGTATACGACGGCAGCCTCACTGAACTGATGGCGGAAGCGCTTCGCGCGCTGGGGACTGAGCACGCTTTCGTGGTGCACGGGGCAGACGGCCTAGATGAATTGTCGGTTACGGGGTCAAACAGGATATCGGAGCTCCGCGACGGCCGCGTGAAAACGTATGACCTGGACCCCCAGCAATTGGGACTTGCCCGAGCCAAAATCAGCGATCTGGCCGGAGGCACATCCGAGGACAACGCCGCGATCACAAAGGAGATGCTGGACGGGAAACGGGGACCTAAGAGAGACGTCGTACTGCTCAACGCAGCCGCCGTGCTCGTGGCCGGGGACAAGGCAGCGGACTTCGCCGATGCGCTGACGCTGGCGGCCGAGTCGATAGACAGCGGGAATGCCCGGCACAAGCTGGACCAACTCGTCGAGTTTACGCAACACCCCGGCTAGGACAAGAAACGTGATCCTGGACAGAATTGTAGAATCAACCAAGGAATCGCTGGCAGAGCGCAAGGCACGGATACCCTTGTCCACCGTCAGGGAACTTGCCGCTGAACAGGATGCACCGCGCGACTTCGCAGGGGCTCTCCGGAGCCAACCCATCAGCCTGATAGCCGAAGTGAAGCGGGCATCTCCGTCCAAGGGCCAGCTCCGCCCTGAGCTGTCCGTTTCTTCGTTGGTGAGCGCGTACTGCCACGGAGGCGCGGCCGCCATATCCGTGTTGACGGAACCGCACTACTTCCAGGGTAGCCTCGAAGACCTCGAGGTAGCCCGAACCGCAGTTGAGCTTCCCTTGCTGCGCAAGGACTTCGTGATAGACCCGTACCAGGTATTCGAGGCCCGGGCCCACGGCGCGGACGCAGTTCTGCTCATTGCAGCAATCCTGGCCCGGGATGACCTCAGCCATCTGCTTGGCGCAGTCCACGACCTGAACATGACTGCGTTGGTCGAGGTGCACAATCGAGGTGAACTGGAGATGGCCTTGGGACTATCGCCCGGAGTAATCGGCATCAACAACCGGAACCTCCTCGACTTAAGCGTCGAGTTGGAGACAACGTTCAGCCTCCGGCCTCTGATCCCTCAAGACGTGGTTGTGGTGAGCGAGAGCGGCATTCACACGCGTGAAGACGTGGTTCGCCTGCAGAAAGCGGGTGTCGACGCCATTCTGGTCGGCGAGGCCCTCGTCACCAGTTCCGATCCGGCGGCCAAGATCGACGAACTGCTGGGCCAAATGAAGTAGGAGTCCGTGTGACCGCTATGACAAGAGTTAAGATATGCGGCATCACCAATCCAGAGGACGCCCTGGCTGCAATAGACAGCGGGGCTGACGCACTGGGATTCGTGTTCGCCCCGAGCCCGCGCCGGGTGACCACGACAGTAGTCAGGGACATTGTCGACAAGTTGCCCCCGTTCGTATGCAAGGTGGGAGTCTTCGTCGATAGCGAACTGGACGATGTGCGAGAGACAATGTTGACTTGCGGTCTCGACCTGGCCCAACTCCACGGCGCTGAGGATGCGGAGTACTGTGCGGCCCTCTCCCCAAGAGCGGTCAAGGTCTTCACCGCAAACAGCTTGCCACCCGGCGATGAGCCAAGCCGCTATCGGGTTGCGGCGTACATGATCGACAAAGACAAGACAGCAGGCGCGAGCAAGACAGAGCCGAGTCACCTTTGGCAGCTCGCCCGCCAGCTCGGAGACTACGGACCCGTGATACTGGCCGGCGGCCTTACGCCAGAAACCGTCCGGCAGGCCATAGAAACGGCTCGTCCGTACGCCGTCGACGTTTCCAGCGGAGTGGAAGCGGAGCCGGGCAAGAAGGACCATGATAAGATACGCGCATTCCTGGAGGCCGCGAAGCCAGTCAAACAGGGAGGCAGCCTTGAAACTACCTGATAGTCACGGCCACTACGGTATCTATGGCGGCAAGTTCGTCCCCGAGACCCTGATGCCCGCCTTGAGCGAGCTTGAGTCGGCATATGCTCGGGCGTGCGATGACGCGAGCTTCTGGCAAGCATTCGATTCGCTGTGCCGGGACTACGTCGGCCGCCCCACTCCCCTGTACCACGCCCGAAAGCTGTCCGAAAGTCTCGGCGGTGCACAGATCCTGTTGAAGCGCGAAGACCTCGCCCATACCGGCGCCCACAAGATCAACAACACGCTCGGCCAGGGTCTGCTGGCCCAACGAATGGGCAAGCAGCGAATCATAGCAGAGACAGGCGCCGGCCAGCACGGTGTGGCTGCAGCTACCACATGCGCGGTGCTGAGTCTGGACTGCATTGTCTACATGGGGGAGGAAGACATTCATCGCCAGTCCCTGAACTTCTTCAGGATGAAACTGCTTGGGGCCGAGGTGCGCCCCGTCACTTCCGGCACTCGTACATTGAAGGATGCCATCAACGAAGCTATCCGCGACTGGGTAACGAATGTGCGAACAACATACTATATGCTAGGCTCCGTCGCCGGCCCTCATCCCTATCCCATGATGGTGCGCGATTTCCAATCGATCATAGGCAAGGAGGCAAGAGAGCAGATCATGGCATCCCACGGAAGGCTCCCGGATCGGATCGTAGCCTGCGTCGGGGGAGGCAGCAACGCGATCGGCATCTTCCACGCCTTTGTCGACGATGCTGGCGTGCAGTTTGTTGGAGTGGAGGCAGCGGGTGCCGGCCTGGATCACGGCGATCACGCCGCCACATTGTCGGCTGGAAGTCCAGGGGTACTTCACGGAGCCAAGTGCTATTTGCTACAGGACGAGCACGGCCAGGTGAAAGAGACCCGCAGCATAGCACCCGGTCTGGACTACCCTGGAGTAGGCCCCGAACACAGCTACTACAAGGACACAGGACGGGCAAGCTATGTGGCAGTCACCGATAGTCAGGCTCTGGAGGGCTTCAAGCTTCTCGCTACTACAGAGGGCATCATTCCCGCTCTTGAATCGGCTCACGCCCTGTATTATGCTACGCAGATAGCACCTCAGTTGAGCAAGGACAATCTCATAATGGTGAATATTTCGGGCCGGGGTGACAAGGACATCAATATCGTCGCCGAGGCGCTGGGGGTGAGCCTGTGAGCAGGATCTCGGAAGTCTTCGCCGCACCGGGGCACAAGGCTCTGATCACGTATCTTACGGTAGGCTATCCCAACGTGGAGACGACACTGGAGATGGTGCCCGTGATGGCGTCCTCCGGATGCGACCTGGTGGAGTTGGGGATACCTTTCTCGGACCCCCTGGCCGATGGGCCAACGATCCAGAAATCCAGCTACGGCGCGCTCAAGCAGGGAATCACGCCTGAGATTTGCCTCGAAGTGGCCCATAAGCTGAGCAGCAAGGTGACTGTCCCGCTGGCGTTCATGACCTATTTCAATCCCGTCCACCGATACGGGCTGGAAGCCTTCTGCCGGGACTGTGCTCAAGCCGGGATCAGCGGTTTGATCGTCCCGGACCTGCCGCCCGAAGAGGGGGCGGACCTGGAGGAGACCTCGATCAGGCACGGCATCGACCTCATCTACTTGCTCGCGCCCACAAGTGACGACGAACGCATCGATATAGTGGCAGAGCGATCAAGAGGGTTCATTTACCTCGTGTCGCTGACAGGCACAACCGGAGCTCGCGCCAGGTTGCCCGATGACCTGGAGAGCTTCGTGTCAAAGGTGCGGCAGAAGGCCCGCCAGCCGCTTTGTGTCGGATTCGGGATATCCACGCCGGACGAGGCACGCAGAGTGACAAGAGTGGCAGATGGAGTCATCGTCGGCAGCCGCCTGGTGCAGCTGATTGAGGAGGAGAACCCTGCGGAGAAGGTGCGCTCCTTCGTCCAGGCTCTGAGAGGAGCCCTATCCGATCAAGAGGGTGATCCCGCAACAAACTGAGCCCAGAGAAGGAGGGATTAGTATGCAATAGGACTTTGGCTGAAAACCTGCGTCCACCAAATGAAAGGAGGATAGATGGACACGAAAATACTCTTGACCGAGAAGGAGATCCCCACATCCTGGTACAACATCCAGGCCGACCTGCCGGAACCACTGCCTCCTCTGCGCCATCCCGGTACCAAGGAGCCGACGCGGTTGCCACCTCCGCTTTTCGCCGGTGCACTGGACGAGCAGGAGTTCAGCACAGAGCGCTATATTGACATTCCTGATGAGGTGCACGAGATCTACAAGCTCTGGAGACCCACGCCACTCTTCAGGGCCCATCGTCTTGAGAAAGCACTGGGCACTCCGGCCAATATCTACTACAAATATGAGGGTGTAAGCCCTGCCGGGAGTCACAAGCTCAACACTGCGGTGGCCCAGGTATATTACAACAAGAAGGAAGGGATCAAGAGGCTGGCCACAGAGACCGGTGCCGGACAGTGGGGCAGCGCGATTGCCATGGCCTGCCAGTTCTTCGGGCTGGAGTGCAAGGTCTACATGGTCAAAGTCAGCTATCACCAAAAGCCATACCGCCGCATATTGATGGAAACGTTCGGGGCAAAGGTCGTCCCCAGCCCGAGCGAGGACACTGACATAGGCAGGAAGATCCTCAAAGATGACCCCGAGTGCACCGGAAGCCTCGGGATGGCCATAAGCGAGGCATGCGAAGACGCCTTCGCCCATGACGACACCCACTATTCCCTCGGGAGCGTTGTCAACCACGTATTGCTTCACCAGACCGTGATTGGGCTGGAGGCCATGAAGCAACTGGAGAAGGTGGATGCCTACCCCGATATGATAGTCGGCTGCGTCGGGGGCGGCTCGAATTTCGCAGGGCTGTTTCTGCCCTTCGTCAAGGACAAGATCTCAGGGAAGAAGCAGAATCTGCAGGTCATCGCCGTCGAGCCCGAGGCCTGCCCGACCCTCACCAAGGGCCCGTTGGCCTGGGACTTCGGCGACGTGGCCGGCATGGCGCCGATCGCGCTGATGAACACCCTGGGGCACTCGTTCGTGCCGCCTCCTGTCCATGCCGGCGGGTTGCGCTACCACGGCATGGCACCAATCATCAGTCATCTCAACAAGCTCGGATTCATCGAGGCCCGTGCAGTGAACCAAGTTCCCACCTTCCAGGCAGCGATCCAGTTCGCCCACGCCGAGGGGATCCTCCCGGCTCCTGAGCCGGCACACGCCATCAAGGTCACGATCGACGAGGCGCTCAAGTGCAAGGAATCGGGCGAGAAGAAGAACATCCTCCTAGCCCTGAGCGGGCACGGCCACTTCGACCTGGGGGCCTACGAGAAGTACCTTTCGGGGCAGCTCGAGGACTACGAATACCCGGCGGAAAAGGTGGCGGAAGCTCTCAAGCAGCTGCCCGAAGTACCGGCTTAGCTACCAACCGAGCGTAGCCTTAGAGAGCTCGAACACAGATACGGGGCAGGACTCACCAGCCAGCGCTGGCGGGGGGCCTGCCCCGTCGTTTTCGCCGCGATATGCTGGCCCGGCTCCCCAACCAGGGTGACCGACCAGATGAACCCCGGTTGTGAGAGCCGCACCCAGCAAATATAGAGAACCCCCTGAAGCTCGGTCTGGCCTCTGGGGAGAATTCAAGTCAACAATCTTTACCGGTCAGAGATAGAGATCAGAGCTGCCTGCCGTCTGCAGGCGGCCTGCAAACATACTGCCCCCCTACATTTCTCTACTTGCCGAGGGCCTTGTCGAAAGCGTTCTTGGCATCCTGTACGCTTACCTCCCGCACTGGATACACATTCACGTCGTACGTCACGTCGACGATGACTTCCTTTCCATGAGACTTGTAGAGACCGCGGATTTCCTCGGTCAACTCGTCACGGTGCCTCTTCATGAGAGCGTTCACTGCATTGTCATAGGTTCCCATCAACCACCTCCTTGCCCTCTGGGGTGCCGGCCTGCGCTATGGTTCGTATAGGTTGTCAGCAGTCTGCTCCCAAAAACAACGCGCAGTGCCGGAAAACCACTCTGGCGTATTATCGACCATCGTAGAGCACATTGCAACCCCTTCCGCTCAGACTCTGCAACCTCGGGACGATGACATTGCCTTCGAGGGACGATGAATGCTAATATAGACTTTGCCCCTTGGGGCGAGCCATGCCATAGCTACTTGGAGGAGAGACATCCCCCTATGGACACAGTGGAGAAGATGCTGTGCGGTGATGAGAGAGCGCTGTCGCGCCTTATCACCCTGGTGGAAAGGGACACCCCGGAAGTGCCCGAGATAATGCGCCAGGTTTGCCCCCTGACCGGGCGGGCACATTGCGTTGGCGTGACCGGCCCTCCCGGCAGCGGCAAGAGCACGCTTGTGGACAAGCTGACTGCGATCGCCAGGGGCAAAGGGGCATCAGTAGGCATCATCGCTGTGGACCCCAGCAGTCCCTTCTCCGGGGGAGCGGTGCTGGGAGACCGAATCAGGATGCAGCAGCACTACCTTGACAGCGGGGTCTTCATTCGCAGCATGGCAACGCGAGGCAGTCTCGGTGGTCTCCCTCGCACGGCCCGCCGGGCAGCCAAGCTTATGGACGCCTTTGGCAAAGATATCGTGATACTGGAGACCGTCGGCGTGGGCCAGACCGAGCTGGACATCATAGAGGCGGCAGATACAACGATTGTGGTTCTCTACCCCGGAGGCGGCGATTCGATACAGACGATGAAGGCAGGCCTCATGGAGATAGCCGACATCTTTGCTGTCAACAAGGCTGATCGCCAGGGCGCGGACCAAGTAGTCGCCGAACTCGAGGCAATGCTCTCGTTGAATCCCAGAGACTGCGACTGGCAGACGCCGGTTCTTGCAATCCAGGCACTGAACAACATAGGCGTAGACGAGCTCTACCAGGACATCGAGAGGCACCGAGGCATGCTGGAGTCCACCGGGCGACTCGCCGCGCAACGCCAGGGCCAACTCAAGAAGGAGTTGCTCCAGGCGATCGAGCAGGGAGTCAGCACGCGGCTCTCAAGGCTGATGGTCGAGGATCAGAATCTGATCGCGCTCTCCGAAAGGGTCGCAAGCGGCGAACTAGACCCCTATTCCACGGCCAAGGAGATACTCGGCAACAAGGCCATCCTGAAGGACTGGCTCTCCAGGCTCGACGGCGGAAGCTAATAGGTCCAGAACACACCTTCAGCACTTCTCGCGCTCCGCAGCTGCGCTACGGCCTCAGCACCTCCACCGGTGGAATACCTCACAGTCCTTGACACTATCCGGCCCCCCGCCTCATCGGCCCTCACGACATCAAGACCAAGGCCTGCCCGCCATCCTCCCCCACACACAACCGTTCCCCATCCCCACAGGTCCACCGCAGCGCACCGATCGCCTCCCGGAACCACCAGCCACCAGCCCCATCGCACTAATGTTCGAAACAACACCCGGGCGCATGGCAGTTTATGTAAACCCCTACCCTGCCCTTGTAACGTTATGTGAAATAGAACACACCCCCAGGCAGCGATCAGGGAGTGGTGAAATCCGCTGCGGGAAGCCAAGCCGGGACTGAGCAGCCATTCGCCCTAGCTTATTCGCGAAACGCCCAAATTCTCATTCTGGAGCTTCTGCCCTCCGCAGCTCGCACGCGAAAGGCACCACCCCCATTCCCGCGAGCGCCCGGCCCAAGGGTGGTACCATTTTCCTACTATCTACCACCCTAAAGAACTATTGTATGCTCAACAGTACGTATGATAAGGTTCAGTCAGGATAAGGGTACCATTGGTAAGTCGCCTTTCCCACGGCAAGAAGGACGACAGGGAGGCGAACACTTGGCAACTAGAGCCAGATCCCAACAGAACAAAATACCCCAGCTGGCCACTGTTCAGCTCCTGGACGAGCCGGACTCAGGGCCCGTCACGTCCGTGGAATCATCCATGGACCTCTACATCGTGCTCGATGACCATTGCAGCAGTATCAGCACGGGCCCAACCAGGGGGAGTCTGGCCGATGCGTCGGCCGAGTCGCCGAGGCAGAAGGAGCACAATTACTACAAGGTGCTGTTCGAGAGCACCGTTGATGGCTTGTTTATCGTTGACGCTGAGCTAATGAGGATAGTGCTCGCCAATCAGACTGCTGCGGCGATGTACGGGTTCGACTCTGCGGAAGACATGGTCGGCGTGAATCCACTCAAGATGGTGCATCCCGACGACAAGGATCGGGTCCTGAGGATTATTGCGGAAGACGTCATCCACAACGACCTCCGTCTCATCCACAGATTTCGGGCGATCACCAGGGACGGAAGAGAAATCTGGGTGAGGGCTGTCGGAACGCGAACCGAGTTCCAGGGGAAGCTGGCGGGGTTGATTTCAACGAAGGATGTCAGCGAGCGAATGCAGGCCGAGGACGAGAAGAAGGGCGTACAACAGCGGCTCGCATTCAATGGCCGGCTGGCCTCCATGGGGGAACTGGCGGCGGACCTCGCCCACGAGTTGAATGATCCCATCGCCTCGGTCCTCAACTACACCCGGCTTCTCGTGACCAGGCGGAATCTGGATGAGGCGGTCCGCAGCGGTCTGGAGGCCATCGACAGGGAGGCTCAGCGCGCCGCAGCAATCACGGACAATCTGCTGCTCTATGCGCACCGGCACAAGCCCGAGAGAGCCTTCATCTCTGTCGACGAAGTCCTGGAGAAGGCCATGAACATGTGTGCCGCGCAGCTTGAAGCAGATGGGATAGAGGTGTCGGTGGACCGGTACCCGGACCTGCCGCTGACAATGGCTGACTTCGAGCAGATCAAGCAGGTCTTTCTTAACGTCATCAGGAACGCCGAGCAGGCCATGGCTGAAGGCCATGGGCGCGGCAAACTCCTCGTCAGAATAGAATGCATCGGTGAAGGGATCCGAGCGAGCTTCACCGACAACGGCCCGGGCATTCCGGAGGAAGACCTGGCAAGAATATTCGACCCATTCTTCACGACCAAAGGGACCGGAAAAGGAGCAGGGCTGGGACTCACAGTTGCCTACGGTCTCGTCGAGGGACACGGTGGCCGCATCTACGCTACGAGCGAGCCCGGCAGGGAAACAACATTCGTCGTGGAATTGCCCATAGTCTCGGTCGGTGAGCCCATTCCCGAGCGGCCGGACCCTACCCCCGCGTACCGGATATAGAGCGCCCACAGTCCGCAAGAGGCAGAGAGTGTCAACACAAGCTTTCGCCGCAGGCAACGAAGGGGAGAACACTAGAGCCGCGACCACCGCGGACGCGCTGAAGCGCCTTGCG
>JAZFSU010000224.1:0-9920 GCA_036446335.1 Dehalococcoidia bacterium
CGACTGTTTCCCTGGCATCGAGGGGATTTGCCAGCAGCGCGGTGCTGCCAAGGTGCCCGGATTCCACTGCTACGACATTCTTCTTGGCAGCGAGCAGTTCAGGGAGCTCATTGAAGAGACAGCGGGAACTTACTTTCTCGAGAGGGACCTCATTCTCAACTTCGAAGAATACTGTGCGGGGCCTCTGGAGCTCCACGACGAGGAAATGCGGGGGTACTGCTTCGAGCACTATCAGAGGGTGGTATACGTGCGGCAGCCGTCGGATCCGGATCTAGTGCACGAAGCGTCGGAGGTGGCCAGATTCCTGTGCCTGTCTCTGGAGATAAGAGACGCGGACTATTCGCATATCGAGAAGAAGCTCATGGAGTTGATGTAGGCGTGAAGAGCAATGACAGTCGGGTAACCAGCAAGAGGTCACGCTCCGTGGGCGGCCCTCCGTCCCGAAAGCATAAAACGAGGCTTGTCTGGTTGAACGTTCTGCCCGGAGACCTCTGGTTGAAGGTTCGTGAGGGCGAAACCGTTTGGGAGGTACTGAGAGAGGCAGATGTTGAGTTGGGGGGTGACTGCGGCGGTCTCGGGAAATGCGGCAAATGCAAGACCAAGGTCCTTTCGTCGATAGGCCCTCCCTCCAAGGAGGAAGAGGAGTTCCTTGATGAGGATGAGTTGAAACAGGGGATCCGCCTCGCATGCCGCACGAGAATCGACAAGGACTTGGTTGTAAACATCGGGGAGAACGGCGGCGACGGTGAGTACTTCCAGATTCTCAAGACCGGACATCGTCCCCTTTTGCATCCCGATCCTCTGATAACAAAGCGGATGATCACCCTCCCGCCCATCTTGCCGAGCGACGGGCTCTCCGACTTGGACCGGATTAAGCTGGTGCTGGTTCCCGAATACCAGCATCTGACGTCGCCACTGCACTGTCTTCAGACGCTGCCGGAGACGTTGGAGAGAACCCAGTATCATGGCGCGGCAGTGCTCCATGACAATTGCCTGTTGGCCTGGCAGGACTGGGAAGAGGTGAACTGCCACTATGGCCTGGTCTTCGACCTCGGTACGAGCACCCTGGTGGGGAAGCTCATCAGTCTGATAGACGGCAGCGAGGTCGCAGTCGTCTCCAGCCTCAACAGCCAGATCAAGTACGGCACAAACGTGATCAGCCGTCTTCAGTATGTGAAGGAGCACTCCAACGGTTTGGAGACAATGCACAATCATCTCACCAGGGATCTGAATCGGATAACTGACCGCCTTCTGAAAGCGGGCGGACTGAGGCCGAGTGACATCTTCGTCGCTGTCGCTGCAGGCAATACTACGATGCAGCATTTCCTCCTGGGCTTGAATCCGTTGGGGATCGCCGAGGCTCCTTTCTCGCCGGTATTGACCGATGGATTGGTGGTGAAAGCTGCTGATATCGATGTCAGACTGCATCCCGAGGCCCTGGCGTACGTGATGCCCACGAGGTCGGGTTACATCGGCGGCGACTTGATCAGTGTGATCATCGCTTCGGGGGCTGCCGAGCAGGATGACGATATCGTTTTGGGGTTGGATTTGGGCACCAATGGAGAGATATTCCTTGGGAATCGCAAACGGTTGATGACCTGCTCCGCTGCCGCAGGGCCTGCATTTGAAGGGGCCAGAATATCACACGGGATGATTGCCCGGGCTGGCGCGATCGAGGCGGTAAGCTTCGTGGATGGCAATCTCCTGTACCAGGTCATCGGTAATGTGAACCCCAGGGGGATTTGTGGGAGCGGACTGGTGGAACTGATTGCCGTGCTGTTGCAACTCGACATTATTGACTTCGAGGGCCTCATGCGCCCACCCAGCGGAGGCGAGGCAGCTGCGCTGAGTTCGAGAGTCGTCCGCAAGTCAGGGTCAGGGACGTACGATTTCCTGGTTGCGTCTGCCGACGAGAGCTACGACCGCCGGCCCGTATATCTCACGCAGGAAGACGTCCGCGAATTGCAGTCTGCCAAGGGGGCCATCGCTGCGGGAGTGATAACCCTGATGGGCGAGTTGGGCGTGGGGCCGGAAGACATTCAACGGGTGTATCTGGCAGGAGCGCTGGGGAACTACGTCAATCCGCATAGCGCGATGCG
This sequence comes from Dehalococcoidia bacterium, assembly GCA_036446335.1. Lineage (GTDB taxonomy): Bacteria > Chloroflexota > Dehalococcoidia > SZUA-161 > SZUA-161 > JAZFSU01. Next base: position 2,100 of record JAZFSU010000224.1, read on the forward strand.
CATCGGTTTGATACCTGGGATCGATCCCGAGATGGTCACATCGTTGGGCAACGCTGCCAGCACGGGGGCTTCCATGGTTCTTCTGTCCAAAGACTATTGGCAGATGGCCAATGAACTCTCAGACTCCATAGAGCATGTTGAGCTGTCTTCCCGCCTGGATTTCAACGAGAATTTCGTCCAGAACCTGGATTTTCCCAGGGGGAATCTGGAACGGGCTAGTGACAAGGTGTACTGGGCTGCACGGCCATCCTGATCCTGTTGAGGTGAAATGAAGCGGAGCGTGACTGTTGGAATTGCCGGGGCCGGTGGCGACGGCGTGGTAGTGCTGGGCAGTCTCTTGCAGAAGATCGCTGCCACGCAGGGGTACTACGGCCAGATGCCGAGGTACTACGGAGCCCAGATCAGGGGCGGCGGTTCAGCAGTGAAGCTGATCCTGGATGGGGAGCGTCCCTCCCTGCCGGGAGACACGCTGGACCTGATGGTCTGTTTCGACTGGGAGAAATATCTGGAGGTGGATCACGAGTTGCCGCTGGCGCCTGACACTATCGTGCTGTTCGAGAATGAACCCGCGCAGGAAGTCATTCTACCTGAGAAATCCTTCAAGGTGGATTTTTCCAGCAGGAGCCGGGAGGTGACCGGGTCGACACGTGGCAAGAACATCATGGCCCTCGGATTGCTGACCAGGGTGCTGTCTATCCCTGGTGACGCGGTGAGGGAAGCCATAGCGCTGGATGAGGAATTCGCGTTGTTGAGAGACAACCTCTCGGCATTTGAAGCGGGTGAGGAACTCGCTTCGGAATTCTCATTTCCCGAGTTGGGATTGGCTCCAGCGAGGAGCGCTTCGGCCAAAACCGTTCTTACTGGCAACTCCGCGATGGCGCGGGCAGCGATTCGAGTTGGGTGTCGGGCCTTCTTCAGCTACCCCATCACGCCCGCGTCAGAACTCATGCAGGAGATGGAGAGAGAGCTCGGAGGGGGGAACGGCGTGTTCCTCCAAGCAGAGGACGAGATTGCCGCGGCAGGGCTGGCACTGGGTGCGTCTCTGGCTGGGGCGAAAGCTATGACCGCTACGAGTGGGCCGGGGCTCGATCTCATGACGGAGATGATGGGGCTGGCCTCCGCTGCGGAGATTCCCATGCTTATCGTCGATGTGCAGCGGTGCGGGCCATCTACGGGTATACCGTCCAAGTCCGAGCAGTCGGATCTGGATCACGCAATTTACGGCGGCCATGGGGATGCCTCCAGAGTGGTGCTGGCCCCCTGCGACGTCGAAGGGTGTTATCGCTCGATCATCGAGGGCATGGGCATCGCCCAGCGCTTCCAGGCCCCGGTCATTGTCCTTTCGGACCAGTGGCTCGGACAGACTCTGGTGGCGGTCGACGGGGGGTTCCAGGAAGATGAGTGCGAGACTGCGGAACGACTGCGTGCTGAGGGGCCGGAACTGGAAGGGTATCGGCGCTACAGGCTCCGGGATGATTTCATTTCACCCATTTCGGATGTCGGAGATGCAGGGCTGGCCTATCGGACTACCGGCTTGAGTCACAACGAGAGCGGCGCGCCCGCTTCTGACTTCGAGACTCATCAGAGGCTGCACGTTAAGCGAAGGAAGAAGCTTGCACCGCTCTCTGAGCGCGACGATTTGGTCAGCGTGTGGGGAAGCGATGAGTCAAGCAGGGGAATAATCACTTGGGGTTCTTCAGCTCAATTCGTGCTGGAGGCAGTCAAGTGCCTGGGACTGGAGGGCGTCGTCAAGGTCTGTGTTCCTGAGTTGATCTGTCCGCTGCCGAGGAAGGTTGAAAGGTTCGTGAGTTCGGTTGAGAAACTGCTGGTGGTGGAGATGAACTACTCCGGACAGTTGCACCGGTATCTTCGCTCCGAGCTGGATCTTCCAAAAGGAACGGAGGTCTGGGCGAGAGTCGGTGGGCGGCCATTCAGCAGATCTGAGCTTGCGGGGCCGATCGGAGGCATTGCGAAGTGACAGGCGGGACGAGCTATGTGTCAGACGTCGAGCCAATCTGGTGCCGGGGATGCGGCAACTTTGGGGTCCTCAACGCCCTTGCCAGAAGAGCGTTGCCCAATCTTGGGATTCCCCGCGATCAGGTGTTCGCTGTCTCTGGAATAGGCTGCTCGTCCAGGATGCCCGGCTACGTCGATACATATGGGCTCAATAGCATCCACGGCCGAGCTGTGGTGATCGCTCAAGGAGCGAAGCTGTCTCGACCTGAGTTGACGGTTGTGGCCATTGGTGGTGACGGAGACTTCTTCAGCATCGGGGCGGGGCATTTCCCTCACGCGGTGCGGCGAAACATTGACATAACGTGTATCATGCTGAACAACTTTGTTTACGCTTTGACCAAGGGGCAAACGAGTCCCACTACGCCTCACCTGGAGAAGAGAGAGGAGATGACCGGCCTGGAGTTCTACCTTCCTCCGGTTGACCCGATGCTGGATATGGTTGCCTATTCCTTGTCGACAAAGGCTAGTTTCGTCGCTCAAGGAATTGCGACGGACGTTTCTCATCTCGACTCGCTGATTGAGGAGGGGATCAAACACGAGGGATTCTCGTTCATCAGTGTGCTGACTCCCTGTGTTACGTTCCACCATTCGGAGCTGTTCGCCGAGATGAAGGAGAAGGCAGTCTACCTGAGAGAAGGCGAGCTTGTCGATGTGCCGGATACGGCGGAAACGGAGCCCTGGCCTCACGATCCTGGCAACATTGGCCTGGCACTGAACTTGGCTCAGATCCCGGTCTTGGAGAAACCCTATCTCGGGGTATTCTTCCGCGGGAAGCAGGGGCCATCGCTGAATGGGAAGGTTGGCGGGTGATAGCACAAACGAGGCGCTTCATGTGGCGACGCATACGCCGAGAGCATGGGGCCGAAGGTTGTCGTGGGGTCTTGCCAGCTTCGGTGTGAGAATGAAGGGGCGCCTGATCGGTGGCTCGCGGATATCAGTTGGGTAGTGAGAGGGCGCACTGATGGCCGGTGGCTCCTGTCATCGGCCGAACCTCGGCTTCACCAGCCTGTCTTCTTCCAGATAGAATTCGCATTCTGGGGCAAGATCATTATCGAGTTCTTCGGTGATTCCGACGATGTCCTTTGTGGTTTCCCTGCCGAATCGAAGATCGAGTTCGCCGTAGTAGAGCATGCATACGGCTTTGCGCAGACACCGGTTACATAACCTTGGGGCCGCCTGATCGTTTCCCATCATCGTTCCTTTTCACGGTGGGCACGATATTGGTCGAAGCCCGGCGGCTCCTCAGCCTGGATGAAGACCCGGCCTTGCGTGTACGAGGGTATCGGGCTTCCTACCGGTGATAGAGGTAGTCTGCCGTCAGGCCCATCACAATTAGAAGGGCGATATATGAGATTGCCAACGATGCTGCAAACATTAGTTCATTCATCCGGCCCCCCACGGTCAAAACCAAAGTATGGTTGGCTCTTGACTTAACCTCTCTCAACCTATTTTGCTTCGGCCGAAGCAGTACGACAATCCCTTTAAGGTACTAGTCACGGTGGTACTTTCTTCCTAGTTCTCTTCAAATTGCGCCGGCGGCATGGTTGGCTTTGCGGTATCCGCCCGGTCACGGCGCCTAGTCGGAGCGATTCGACAGCGACATAACATGACTCTGCTTCGGTGTAGGTGACGCGCGCGCGAGTAAGTGGAAGAAGAGGATGAGCGCAGCAAGCTGAGGACATGTCATGGTGACCTGTGGAAGATCGTGCAGTGCGGATAGAAGTACTCTTGGCCCAGTACTATGCTACTCGTATCGCAGGGCTTCTGCCGGATCGATCTTCGACGCCTCCCGAGACGGGAGGTAGGTCATAAGAAGAGACGCTCCCCAGACCGCTGCAGCGGTTGCCAGCGTCTGCGCCCAGGGAATGTGGAACTCGAGACCTTCCGCTTCGGTCTTCATGAATTCCACCACTTGATATGACAGCAGTAGCGCCAGGACGACCCCGATGAAGATTCCCAGGAGGGCCACGATTGAGGACTCCAGGAGAAAGCTGAGTTGCACCGTTCTCTGCTTGAAGCCGATCGCTCTGAGCACGCCAATCTCATGGCGCCGCTCAATCACTGCCCTGACGCTGATCACTCCGAGAGCAGCGATTCCAACCACGAGTCCCAGGGCCACGAATCCTTGAAGCAGCGACGATATGGCGAAGTAGATCTCACTTTCTTCCTCCAGGATCTCGTCGATTGAACGGGCCTCCATGCCATAGGCGAAGAACTCGGACTCAATGGCGTGGGCTGTTGCCTCGGCATCAACTCCGTCGGCCACCTTGAAGAGGTAGGTCGTTGGTATGACGGGAAGAGACAGCCCCTGTTCCAACGTGTTTTGGGATGTGTATATGCCTCGGTTGAGGTTCATGGGTTCAATCACCCCAATTATTGTGAGAGTCATATTGCCCCCCTGCAGATCGAGTTCCACGGGGGACATGACTTCGTCATCGCGGTACGGCCCCTCCAAGAGCAACGCCGAATCGGCTCGACTCATGGACGACAGGCTGCGAGAAGGCACTGCATCGGCAGTAATGACGGCGTACCCGGGATTCTCTCTGATGGCCAGCCAAACATCTGCGGCGGACTCGTAGCCTTGGGCGGTGGTAGTGAACTCAAATGTATTGGTGTCCAGAAACACGTCATCCGCGCCGAGCACCGGGTACTTCTTCCATTTGGTGCTTGCAACGCCCGATTGGCGAACCCTGTGGAACGAAGTCAACGACGACAGCGTGGACAGGCTGCCGACAGCCAGGATATCTCTGGTGTTCAGAACTGTGGCATTTCCCATGACGCTACTGATGTCCTCGATTGGCCTGCTGGTGGGCACGATACCCACAATATCATAGCCGCCTGAGGGTAGATCCGCGTCCTCGAATAGAGGCGCACTGGCGCCAATTGTCACCGACATGAAGGTGAGGATAAAGACCACGAGGGCGAACATTGCGATGGTCAATCCGGTTCCGAGGCGGCTGCTGGAGGCATGAGCAACAGCAGTAGTCAGGGCCGGCACGATTCCTCGGATGCGCCCCAGGACGGCGGCAAAGACGAGGAGCAATAGATTGAGGTTGTAGACCACTATCCACACTGAGCCGAGCACCATCATGAGGCCCGAAAAGAAGAACACCTCTATTCCGAGGCTCATATCGCCCAGGACTGACTCCAGGGAACTGACGAAAAACAACGACCAGATCACTAGGGCGATTCCGGCCAGAGAGAACACAAGTCTCTCCCTCAGTCCGAGCCAACGCAGCAGCAGCGCCACACTAGTGATCCCCAGAGAAAAGCCCAAGTAGAGGAGGGAGGCCCTCTCGATGGCAAGGCTGGCCAGGAGCAACAACAGGCCAAGGACGAGCAATGAGATTGCTACAAGCGGCCTCTGATACCCGACTCTAGTGAGTGGAGGCTCGGGGATATCCCTGATCGCGCGGACTATGTTCAGTTGACTCAACTTCCATGATGAGAGGGAAATCGTGATGAATGTGACAAGCGTTCCGACGACGAACGCCAGTATCATGCTGCTGGTCTCAAAGTGGTAGACGAGATCGAAGGCGATGTCGGGCCAGGCGCTGGCCAGGACGCCGACAATAATGCTGGCTGTGGCGACGCTTACAGCCATACCCAGGAGCACTCCGACCAGCGCCGCACAGAGGTCATAGGCTGTGCCCTCGAACAGGAACATGTGTACCAGTTGGCGTCTCTTCATTCCCACAGCCCTGGCCATGCCTATCTCGGGCTTCCGTGCCGCGGACAGCATCGCGAAAATGAGGAATATGAGGAGCACTCCCGCGGCTATGGAGAAGACGCCAAGGAACGCAAATATCGTGGCGATAGCATTTCCTGCCAAGCCAGCGCTTCTGAGCCTGTCTTGCTTGATAGTGTCGACCTCGAGGCCAGTGCCCGCGAGCAGATCTTCGAGCCTGGCCGTGACCTCGTCACTGTGCTCAACACCTTCCAGAGGCCCGCCCTTGTTGGAGACGTAGATGGCGTTTATCTGGTCGCCCCATTGAAGAAACTCCTGAGCCCTTGAGAGTGGCATGAGGACCACACTGTTGGCACCCGCTGATGTGCCCTTCACTATTGACTTCAGTCGAACGGCCAATGAGTTGCCAACCGTAGACAGGAGGAGGTCGTCCCCAGGGTGGGCATCCAGGCGATCGGCTGCCCTGCGGTCGAGATAGACTTCGTCGGGCCCCAGGTCGCTCAGACTCACTGATTGCCCCTGTTGGTTCTTCATCAGTCCGAACCCCGAAAGATGATCCGGATCCGGCGCGAAGAGCTGGATCCCAGGTTCATTCTGGCGAGCAGTGAGGTTCACGACCAGGGATCGTCCGGTGATCGCCGGAGCCAGCCCATCGATCTTGTTGTATCCTTCCAGCTGGGCACGCAGCCGTTCGAAGCGCGAGTAGTCGAAACGAGGCGTGGTCAGCTTGCCATCGTCGTTCAGGGTCGCGGCAGATATCCCTTCGTCCGTATGTCCCAGGTCGCGCACTGCCATGGACTTCAAAGTATATGCAAGGGTATCTCCCACCCCTAGAGCACTGGTGATGACCAGCGTGCTCAGCATCAGACCGAACACGATCAGAGCGGTCTGTGCGGGACGTCTGCGGGGGTTTCTCACGCCCAGCTTGAATATGATCCGATTGCGCAAGGCCACGGACAGCAGCCATCCCATGACGACCGCGAAGGCGATCAAGGCAACCAGGGCTATCAAGTTCATGGGGACGAAGAAGAACTCTGTCACAGCTGATTGTCCTCGACTATCAGCCCGTCTCTCATCTTGACGATGCGGTCTGCCCTAGCTGCAACTTCGTGGGAGTGCGTCACCACGATGAATGTCTGCTGATTCGCTTTGTTGAGGTGGCAAAGGAGGTCCATGATAGCTTTCGCAGTCTCACTGTCGAGGTCTCCGGTGGGCTCGTCAGCCCAGATTATTGTCGGCTGGTTTGCAAAAGCTCTTGCTATCGTGACCCGCTGCCGCTGACCTCCGGACAGCTCGGCCGGCCTACGGTTCGCCTCGTCTGACAGACCTACCAAGGCCAGGGCTTCCAGGGCGCGCTGGCGGCTCTCCGAGGGCGACACGTCGGATACCAGCATGGGGAGCTCTACGTTCTCGACCGAGCTGAGCACCGGCAACAGGTTGTATAGCTGGAACACGAATCCCATGTGGCGAGCCCGATATTCCGTGCGCTTGTTGTCCGACATTCTCTGGAGCTGGACCCCATCTATTTCCACTTGGCCCGCGCTAACGCTGTCCAGGCCTGAGAGGCAGTTCAACAACGTAGTCTTGCCGCAACCGCTGGGGCCCATGATAGCGACCATCTCGCCGCGCCGTGCCGCGAAGTCTACACCCTTGAGGGCCTCGACCTTCACAGTCCCGGTGCGATAAGCCTTGCGCAAACCCCTCACTTGGATGATATAATCTTCCTGCACAGTCTTTTCTCCTACAGCTACGCGAATGAGCAATCTGATTTGATTATCGCACGGCAGCCGATCGTTAGGCAAGGAAGGTGAGAGTGATGATGAGAGATCTAGTACTAAGGAATCGAAGCTATCGGCGGTTTCATCAGGAGGTCGCTATCGACGTCGGGACGCTCAAGGAGCTTGTCGATCTCGGGAGAATGTCTGCGTCGGCAGCGAACATGCAGCCGTTGAGATACATGCTGTCCTGCGATCAGGAGAGAAACGCCTTGATATTCGCTCACGTCGCCTGGGCTGCCTATCTGAAGGACTGGCCTGGCCCGAGCGATGGTGAAAGGCCATCCGCCTATATCATAGTCCTCGAGGACACGCAGGTTGGCCATCCAATGGGGCTTGATC
>JAZFSU010000225.1:0-2654 GCA_036446335.1 Dehalococcoidia bacterium
CTGGCCGACGATGGCGGGCTTCTCGTGCCCGAAGACTGGCCGCGTATCGCGCCGGAGGAGATAGCCGCGTTCCGCGGCCGACCCTATGCCGAGGTGGCGTTCGCGGTCATGTCCAGGTTCGTGGACGGCGAGATCCCTGACGACACCTTCCGCGCGATGATCACTGATGCCTACGGCAGCTTCCACCACCCGGCAACAGTGCCGTTGGTGCAACTTGGGCCTAATGACTGGCTGCTGGAGCTGTTTCACGGACCAACGCTTGCCTTCAAGGACGTGGCCATGCAGATCCTCGGGCGTCTGATGGATCATGTCCTGACCGAGAGAGACGAGCACCTGACCATCGTGGGCGCCACCTCGGGCGATACCGGCGGTGCGGCGCTGGAGGCCTTCAAGTCCCTCACAGGGATCGACATATTCTTCATGTTTCCGCATGGCAAGATCTCAGATTTCCAGCGCCGACAAATGACGACCGTCGGGGCAGAGAACTGTCATGCCATCGCCATCGATGGCAGTTTTGATGATTGCCAGTCCATGGTGAAAGCCATGTTCGCGCATGACGCTTTCCGCGATCGGGTACACCTATCGGCCGTGAACTCGATCAACTGGGGTCGGGTGATGGCACAGGTGGTCTACTACTTCACCGCTGGCACATCGTTGGGCGCGCCGAAACGGAAGGTCAGCTTCACGGTACCCACCGGCAATTTCGGCGACATCTATGCGGGCTTCGTGGCCAAGATAATGGGCCTGCCCATCGACCGGCTGATTATTGCCACCAACGAGAATGACATCCTCCCACGCACGTTGACGACCGGCGAGCACGCTCTGGGCAAGGTCAGACACACGATCACGCCGTCGATGGACATCCAGATCTCCTCGAATTTCGAACGACTGCTCTTTGATGCGTCAGGCCGGGATGCTGAAATGGTGTGCGCGCTAATGCGCGACCTGGAAGAAACCGGCCGCTACTCCCTGCCTCGGAACCTGCGCGACGAAATCTCGGACGTCTTTGATGTTGGCACGGCGAGCGAATCTGAAACGCTCTCCGAAATTCGCCGAATCTATGACGAAAGCGGGTATCTGTGTGATCCGCACACGGCGGTGGGGACCCATGTGGCACGGCAACACAGCCAGGTCGGAACGCCGATGATCACGCTGTCCACAGCGCATCCTGCGAAGTTTCCGGACGCGGTCCGAACTGCCACCGGCGCTACGCCCCGCCCACCCGACTGGGCCAGCATCCCCGAGGGGCGTGCGGAGGCCAGCACCCGCCTCGGAAACGATCGAACTGCAGTGGAAGCATTCATCCTTGGGAAGTCAAGACTGGGATCAGATCGGATCTCATAGTCCGCGAAGGGAGCAGGCATGAAGAAGTCGCAACGATCGGTCGTGCGTCGCGGGATCACCCCCGCCAACGCGGGACGTCCGCTGGTTCCACCGCTTTCACCCTCGGTGATGTATCACTACGAATCCGCGAGCCAGTTGCAGTCGGTCAATGATCACCAGCTCGAGGGCTTCACATACGCCCGCGACGGCCATCCCACTGGCACAGCATTGGCTGAGAAACTGTCCTGGATGGAGGGGGCGGAGGCGGGTGTGATGGCTGCCTCAGGTATGGCCGCCATCACGGCAGCCTTTCTGAGTGTTCTGAAATCGGGTGATCACATCGCCGCTGCCTCGCAGCTGTACGGCCGATCGCTGCGTTTGGTGGGCGGGGAGTTTCCGCGCTTGGGGTTCGAGACACGTCTTTTTGACGCCTCGGACCCAGGGACGTTCGCCGATGCGATCACGCCAGGAACACGGATTGTACTGACTGAGGTCGTCTCGAACCCCATGCTGCGGCTCACTCACTTCGGTAAACTTGAGGAGGCTGCGAAGGCCGCTGGCGCACTCCTTCTCGTTGATAACACGTTCACGACACCTTCGGGGTTCAACCCGCTGGCTCATGGCGCTGATCTTGTTATGCATTCGGTGACCAAGATGCTCTCGGGCCACGCTGACGTGATCCTCGGCTATCTCGGCGGTAGGGATCCCGATCTTCTGGCGCAGATCGCCGACGTCATGGCGACGATGGGCTTCAACGCAAGCCCCTACAGCTGCTGGCTGGCCGAGCGCGGGCTGAACACCTTCGATTTGCGCTTCCGTCAGGCACAGGAAAACGCAGGAAAGCTGGCCCGGCTGCTTGAGGCACACCCAATGGTGAGCAAGGTTCACTATCCAGGGTTGGAGACGCATCCCGATCATGGCCTGGCCAGCGAGATGCTGCCAAACGGCTACGGCTCCATGGTCAGCTTCGTCCTCAAGGGCGAGCGTGCTCAAGCTGACGCTTTCCTGCAAGCTGCCGAGAACATTCCCTACGGTCCGACTCTGGGGGACGTGGCCACCATCATGATCATCCCAGCCATGTCTTCACACCGGAAGCTCCCGAGGGCCGAACGGCTCGCGCTCGGGATCGAAGACAACCTGGTCCGAGTGTCACTCGGCATCGAGGACTTCCACATCGTCGAAAGGGACTTCGCAGAGGCGCTGGATCAAACGATGCATCTTCGACCGCTCAGTCGAGAACGCTGTGAGCTACGCCCACGGACGTGGTGCATTGGGGTCCCGTTCTGAGGGTCACTGGTGCCAGACTGGTCCCCAACTGTCTGATACCACCT
>JAZFSU010000226.1:0-15253 GCA_036446335.1 Dehalococcoidia bacterium
GGTCAACTCGTCCAGCTCCCTCGCCAGCCTCCTCGCCTCTCCAAGCTCACTCCTGACCTCCTGCGCCGCGGCCAGTGTTGTGCCAACCTTCTGTGCCAGAGCCTCCAGCGCCTTCTGCACCAGATCGACGTCGGGCTGGTCCGGATAGGCGAAGGGCAGGACTTTCAGCCCCTTGAGCTTGAGTACCTCCATCAGCATGATGGTGTTTGAGCAGTCCCCGTTCGTGACACAGAGAACAGTCTCGATGCCCTTTTCCATGCACACGCCGTAGATGCCCTTGATCCAGGTGCAGCAGTTCTGGGGGAAGCCAGCTTTCTCCGCGACGCTGACCAAGTGCTCACGTTCGGTACTGCGAATGAAGAGGTTGTTGAGGTCAACAGGCGCATAGCCCGCCGCCATCAAGACTTCGACGGGGACTGTAGTTGTGATACCTATGGTTTTCATGGTGCCACAGCTAGACCTTACCCAGCAAATCCAAGAACTCTTCTCTCGTCAAGTCCGCGTCACGGATTATCTTCCTCAAGAGACCGCGCCCCAGGTCCTCGCCTTTGTGGACAGGTACCACTGTGGCTCTCCCGTCCGGATGTCTGAGAAAGACGTGGCTCCCTCGTTGGCGTACGACGTCGAAGCCAGCCTCTTGGAGAGCTGCTACTGCTCGTTCTCCTGGAACGGGCCGAAGCCTGGTCACACCGTCACCCTCTGGACACCAATGAACTCTATCCCTTCGTGTTCGACGCCTTCCACATCGAGACAGAGAAGAATAGCCTCTCTCACCCGCTCCATGAGCTCATCAAGGGAACGCGCCTGTGTGTGACATCCTCCCAGTTCAGGGACGCTACCTATGTAATAGCCATCCTCGTCCTTCTCGATAACAACGCTAAACTCTCGTTTCATATGCATCCTCCCCTTGAGCGCTGGTTGTGATGCCGATGGTTTTCATGGTGCCTGCGTCAAACCAGAAACCAGACCACGAAGCATACTACATCCCTACCGTTGCATGTGTCGGAACGCCTCGATACCAGCGTACCTGGCCCTGCTGCCCAGCTCCTCCTCGATCCTGAGGAGACGATTGTACTTGGCAACCCGCTCCGTGCGGCAGGGGGCTCCCGACTTGATCTGCCCGGTGTTCATGGCAACCACCAGGTCCGCTATGGTAACGTCCTCGGTCTCGCCGGAGCGGTGGCTGACCACGGAAGTCCACCCCGCCTTCTTTGCCATGTCCATGACGGCCAGCGTTTCCGAAAGCGTCCCGATCTGGTTCAGCTTGATCAGGATGGAGTTGGACGACTGCTCGGCGATGCCGCGGCTCAGCCGCTCTCCGTTCGTGGTATAGAGATCGTCCCCTACAATCTGTATCTTGCCGCCCAGCTTCTCGCTGAGCAGCTTCCATCCCTCCCAGTCGTCCTCAGCCATGCCATCCTCGATGCTGATGATGGGATAAGCGGACACAAGCTCGGCATAGTAGTCAACCATCTCAGCGCTTGTAAAGGACACCCCTTCCTTCGCCAGGACATATTTGCCGTTGTCATAAATCTCGCTGGATGCAGGGTCAAGGGCTATGAAGCACTCCGCACCGGCGCGGTATCCGGCGGCTTCGATCGCATCCAGAATCACCTCAATGGCCTCACGGTTGGTGGCCAGCCTGGGCGCGAAGCCCCCCTCGTCTCCCACAGACGTACTCGCCTTGATGGCCTTCAGGACCTTCTTGAGGGCCTGGTAGACCTCGGCCCCCATCTGCAAGGCTTGAGCGAAGCTTGTCGCTCCGACAGGCATCACCATGAACTCTTGCAGGTCCACCGAATCATCGGCGTGTTTGCCACCGTTGAGGATGTTCATCATGGGCACCGGCAGAACGTGAGCACCCTCCGCGCCGAGGTACCGGTAGAGCGGCATCCCCTCATGAGCGGCGGCGGCATGAGCAACAGCGAGCGACACGCCCAGAATGGCGTTGGCGCCCAGCTTGGCCTTGTTGGGCGTGCCATCGAGATCTATCATCTTGCGGTCAATCGCTTCCTGATCGAGAGCCGACATCCCGAGTAGTGCGGGAGCGATTGCCTGCTCAACGTTGGCGATTGCATTCGACACGCCCATCCCCCTGAACCGGGAAGAATCGCCATCCCGCAACTCCACCGCCTCGTGAGTGCCGGTGCTGGCCCCGGAAGGCACGGCAGCCCTGCCTGCTGCACCGCCGGCCAACTCCACATCGACTTCGACCGTGGGATTGCCCCTCGAGTCAAGAATCTGCCGTCCCCGAATGGACTTGATAGTCGCCATTTCGTCAATCCCCCTTGATTGCAGCAATAGCCTTGTCTACAGCATCTTTGGCATTATGAGCTTCGATTATCGAGTTGTCGACTTGCCCACCCTTGGAGAGCATCCAGGTTTGGAGGCCGACAACCGGGATGTCATTGCGCAAGGCGTGAGCGATCTCCGACAGGGTACCATACTCACCACCGATGGCGATGACGGCCTGCCCCGAGCAGACCACGATCACGTTTCGCGCCTCGCCAATGGTAGTCACAACAGGAATGTCCACGTAGGGGTTCGCGTCACCCCGGCTGTTCCCCGGCAGGATGCCCACGGTGGTCCCTCCTGCGGAACGGGCCCCTTTGCACGCGGACTCCATCACGCCGGTCAGCCCGCCGCACACCAGCGTCACACCTCGCTTGGCGAGCTCGGCCCCCACCTCCTCAGCAATCCTCAGCTCCCGCTCAGAGCACCGGCTCCCGCCAATTACTGAAATGAACAATGCTCCTCCACGCCCGGCGAATCACAGCAGAAAGCCCGGCAGTTAGCCCGCCGGGCCTGTCACAAAGCTCACAAACGGTTTCGCGACACCAACATGATAGTATCTACGATCCAGACCTGTCCGGTTCTCTCACCCAAGAATCACTGCGCGCGAGGATGGGCGCTTTCATAGACCTGCCGCAGGCGCTCATTGGTCAGATGGGTGTAGACCTGAGTCGTGGAGATGTTGGCGTGTCCCAACAACTCCTGAAGCTCTCTCAGGCTCATCTTCCCGCTGTGCAGCAGATGAGTGGCTATGCTGTGACGCAGAACGTGAGGAGTCAGTTCAGTCTCGATGTCCGCCTTCTTGGCATAGCCTTTGAGGATGAGCCAGAGACCCTGCCGGGTAAGCCTGTGGCCCCTCCGGTTCAGGAAGAGGGCTGTCTCAGAGGTGGCCCCGAGCAGACTGATTCGAGCGTCATCGACATAGCCTCTGACGGCCCCGACCGCCCTGTTATGGATGGGGATGATCCTCTCCTTGGAGCCCTTTCCGAAGCACCGAACGAATCCAGCCTTCAAGTTTACATCGCGCACATTCAGCGAGACCGTCTCCGTCACTCGCATCCCCGTGGCGTAAAGCAGCTCCAGCATTGCCTTGTCCCGTCTGGATTCCGGCGTCGTGAGCTTGTCGGGCTGCTCAAGCAAAGCCTCGACCTCAGCAATGGAGATCGCCTTCGGCAGAGCCCTGCCTACTTTGGGCCCGGTCAGGCCCTCGGCGGGGTTCTTCTCCAGCGTACCTTCGCCAACCAGGAAGTTGAAGAAGGATTTGACGGCAGCTACCTTGCGCGCTATCGTGGCCGGTGCATAGCTTCGCTCCCTGAGATCCACCATGTAGTCCAGCAGCAACGAGCGATCGGCCTGCTTCCAGTCCAGTCCGGCGCCATCGCCGCCGGCCATCCGCTTACGAACGAACTCGGCAAACTGACCGAGGTCATTGCCATAGGCATCGAGGGTGTTGTTGGAGAAGCCCTTCTCTACTGTGAGAAAACCGAGAAATCCCCTGACTCCCTCGTCCATTGTGCTTCTCCCCTGTCTAGTTACTGATGGAACCCGACGCCGCCAAGGCAGGCAAATCGAGACGCCTCTCGTCGCAAAGCTCCCGATATATGAGAGCCAACTCCCCGTCTGAGAGAGCCCGTTTCTGCTTCACAGCCAGAGCGCGCACACGAACCAGTATCTCGCGAGCGAGATCATCCGGTATATGGACCCCGAACAGCTCAGCGAATTTGAAACGAATCGCATGGGAGCCGCTGTGCTTGCCGATCAGTATCCGCCTCTCCAAACCCACCTCATCAGGTGAAAAAGCCTCGTAGGTCCGGGGATGCTTCAACACACCGGCGGCGTGTATGCCCGACTCGTGGACAAAGATGCCATCTCCGGTGATCGCCTTGCTCACCGACAGCGGGCGACGCGAAGCCTCCGCCACGTACTTCGAGATGCCGCGAAGCTGCCTGGTGTTGATGCCGGGGTCGATTCCCTCGATGTGCTTCAGGGCCATTGCCACTTCAGCCAGACAGGCATTGCCCGCCCTTTCGCCAAGACCGTTGACGGTGGCATTAACGTACCTTGCCCCAGCCTTGACGCCCGCCAACGCGTTGGCCGTGGCCATGCCAAAATCATTATGAGTGTGTATCTCGACTTCGATCCCCGCCTCCTCTATGAGGCGCCGCACAGCCTCGTAGGTCCTGAAGGGATCCAAGACGCCCACGGTATCACAGAAGCGCAAGCGGTCGGCACCGGCTTCCCTGGCGTTCCTGGCGAACTCTGCAAGAAACTCCGGATCAGCCCTCGATGCGTCCCCGGCATTGACGGAGACATAGAGGCCGCGGCCCTTGGCATAGGTTGTCGCTTCCCTGACCGTGTCCACGACCCATCTCCGGCTCCGCCGCAACTCGTGCTCTATGTGTATATCGGAGACGGAGATGCTGAGGGCCACAGCCTGAGCGCCGCATTCGAGAGATGATTCGATGTCGGAGATGATGGGCCGATTCCACGTAATGACCCTTGCCCTCAGCCCGAGGGCTATGATGGCCCTGATTGCCTCCGCTTCGCCGCCCCCCATGGCGGGGATCCCCACCTCGATCTCGTGCACCCCGATCTCGTCGAGCTGGCTGGCAATTTCCAGTTTCTCGTCAGCGGTGAAGACTACGCCCGCTGACTGCTCACCGTCTCTCAGAGTAGTGTCGCTGATGTGCACGCTCATGTGGCCTTCCGATGTCCGGACTGTTCACATTATGTCTTGAAACAGGTGGGGCTGCATCGTTCCAGCAAGAGAAGCGCCCATAACATAACATACCATAATCGGATTTGCAAACTGCTTCCAGGGTGAAGCCGAACACCCTTCTGCCATGAACCGTGTCTCTTAGCAGGTCGGCTTGACACTCAATCTCCTCGCAAGCTATAATCAGCGCAAATGGCACAGGCAAGAAGGGGGTGTTATGTGAGTGACTGAAGTAAATGTTGGTGATAACGAGCATTTCGAGAGCGCCCTCAAGCGCTTCAACAAGAAGGTCCAGGCGGACGGAATCCTGTCCGAAGCGCGTCGCAGAGAACACTTCGAGAAGCCCAGCGTGAAGCGCAAGAAGAAAGAGGCAACCAAGATGCGCAAGACCCGCAGGAGTTCCACAGCTGGGAGAGCAACCAGGCGATGATAGTTCGCGACGCCACGAAAGCGGCGCCGGAGTGCAAATGCTAGCAGAGAAGTTGGTGGGCGATCTCAAGGTGGCGATGAAGGCCAGAGACAAGATGCGTCTCTCGGTGATTCGCCAGATCAGGGCACAGATTCAGAACACCGAGATCGCAAAGCAGCAAGCCCTGGATGACTCCGGCATCCTTGGTGTCATCTCCAAGGAGGCCAAGCAGCGCCGAGAAAGCATCGGAGAGTTCAAGAAGGCTGACAGGCAAGACTTGGTTGCCCAGGAAGAGGCGGAGCTTGCCATCCTGCTTGAGTATCTGCCGCAGCAAATGTCACGCGAGGAGATCGTCACCGTTGCCCGCCGAATGATCGACGAGATGGAAGCCAGGGGGCCTGGGGACAAGGGCAAGGTGATGCCCAGGCTTGTCGCGGATTTGAAGGGAAAGGCTGAAGGGCGCGAGATAGGCGAAGTAGTAACTGAGTTGCTTGGCGGCTGAGAGGGGATCTCGGGGAAGTTGCACGGGGAACAAGGAAGCAAGCAGCGGTCTTGTCGAATTGTTCCCTTTCGCTTGTTTGCGAGAGGATTCAGATGAAGGGTTTCGAGACGAGGTTCGGCGTGCTTGTCTTCCCCGGCACGTGGAGCGATCGGGACTGTCATCACGTGCTCGACAAGGTCCAGGGGCAGAAAGTGGAATACGTGTGGCACAAGGATGCCGACCTATCGGGGTTTGACTGCGTCATCCTCCCCGGCGGCTTCTCGTACGGTGACTACTTGCGCCCCGGCGCTATCGCTCGTTTCTCGCCGGTCATGACCGCAGTGGAAGATTTCGCTCGCCAGGGGAAGCTGGTGTTCGGCATCTGCAATGGTTTTCAGGTGTTGTGCGAGTCCGGCCTATTACCAGGCGTCCTGATGCAAAACAACCACCTCCAGTACCGTTGCCAATGGGTTCATCTGCGAGTGGAGAACGACTCGCTGCCGTTTACCTCAAGGCTAAGCAGGGGCCAGGTGATATCTATTCCAATCTCACACTACGAGGGCAGCTATTTCGCCGACGAGGCTACACTTCGAGAGCTTGAAGCCGACAACCGGGTCGTCTTCAGATACTGCACGCCCTCCGGCGAGATCACCAACGAGGCAAACCCCAACGGCTCCCTGAACAACATAGCCGGTATCGTCAACAAGGCCGGCAACGTTCTGGGAATGATGCCGCACCCCGAGAGGGCCATGGAAGACATGGTCGGCGGAATGGACGGCAACTCGATCTTCGAGTCCATCATCGGGGAGGTCACCACCAGAAGGATGGGTTGCGTCAAGCAGGCCTAGTCCTTGACATAGCAGAACGCATGTGCTAATCTTCACGTCGAAGGGGAAGTGTCGTGCCCGTCTCCAAAGAGGTCCTCGATCAAGTCGCGCTGAGCGAAGAGGAGTACAATCTCATCGTGCAGCAGTTGGGCCGCGAGCCCAACCTGGTCGAGATCGGGCTTTTTGGGAGCCTGTGGAGCGAGCACTGCGGCTACAAGCACTCCAAGCTGTTGCTGGGACTCTTGCCTCACTCGTCGCCCCGAGTCCTCGTTGACCCCGGCAAGGAAAATGCCGGAGCCGTCGACATCGGAGACGGCCTCTGCGTCGTGATGAAGATCGAGTCCCACAACCACCCTTCGGCAATCGAGCCCTACGAAGGAGCGGCTACCGGCGTTGGCGGGATAGTGCGGGACATCTTCACAATGGGGGCAAGGCCGATCGCCCTGCTCAACTCACTGAGATTCGGGCCACTGAGCGAACCGCAGAATCGTCACCTGTTCTCGGGCGTGGTTTCGGGTATCGGGGGATATGGCAATTGCCTTGGCATCCCGGACGTCGGCGGCGAGATCTTCTTCTCGCCCTGCTATTCGGGCAATCCACTGGTCAACGCCATGTGCGTGGGCATCGCTGAGAGGAGCAAACTGATCAGCTCCGGGGCTGGCGGCGAAGGCAACCTGCTCATGCTGGTTGGCGCCGATACGGGTCGCGACGGCCTCCATGGCGCTTCGGGGCTGGCGTCACGCACCTTCGAGGACGAGCGCGAATTGAGGCCGACAGTGCAGGTGGGAAATCCCTTCCTGGAGAAGCAGCTCATGGAGGCATGCCTCGATCTGTCCGATACTGACTACCTCGTGGGACTGCAGGATCTCGGCGCTGCCGGACTGACCAGCTCTGCCATGGAGTCGGCGTCGAAAAGCGGCAGCGGTGTTATGATTGACGTCTCCAGGATTCCCCGGCGCGAAGAAGGCATGTCCCCCTACGAAATCATGCTCTCCGAGTCACAGGAGCGTATGCTGGCTATCGTCAAGAAGGGATGCGAGGACAAGGTCAGAACGATCTTCGACAAGTACGATCTCCGCTCCGACATCATCGGCCACGTGACCGGCGACGGCATGGCTCGCATCCAGGAGGGAGAGGAAGTGGTGGCGAACGTTCCAATTGGGCTGCTCACCACCCCCCCTCTGTACAGGCCCGAGGCCACGAGGCCATCCTGGCTTGATGATCTTCAGGGTTTCGACCTCAGCCGCATACCGGATGTCGGAGAGGATGTGGAATCGGTACTTCTGCGGCTGCTCGCCTCGCCAAATATCGCGAGCAAGGAGTGGGTCTACCGGCAATACGACCACCAAGTTCAGATCAACACCGTAGTCCCCCCCGGCAGCGACAGCGCGGTGCTCAGGATTAAGGGTACCGAGAAAGGCATCGCCTTAGCCACAGATGGCAATGGCCGTTACTGCTACTTGGACCCGCATACGGGCGGTGCGATAGCTGTCGCTGAGGCGGCACGCAACCTGGCCTGCGCGGGGGCGGAGCCCCTGGCCGCCACGGACTGCCTGAACTTCGGCAATCCGGAGAAGCCTGAGGTATACTTCCAACTGGAACAGTGCATTCGAGGCATGGCTCAAGCGTGCAACGTCCTGGGGATACCGATTATCAGCGGCAACGTGAGCCTGTACAACGAGACCAGGGGAGAACCGATCTACCCGACCCCTGTGGTGGGCATGGTGGGCCTGCTGGAAAACATAGAGCACCGATGCACGATTGACTTCAAGCACGCCGGTGATACGGTGGTGATGCTGGGAGGCGACGGGGGGGGAACTGACCCAAGAGGCGGAAGCGAGTACCTGGAGCTGATTCACGACATCGTCGCCGGGGTTCCCTATATCGACCTCGATCTCGAGAAAAGAGTGCAGCAGTGCTGCGTCGAAGCCATCAGACAGGGGATCATTGTCTCGGCCCACGACTGTTCCGATGGCGGGCTCTCTGTGGCCCTGGCTGAAAGTTGCATCGCGGGCAGGATCGGCGTCCGCGC
The DNA here is from genome assembly GCA_036446335.1 of Dehalococcoidia bacterium. Classification (GTDB taxonomy): domain Bacteria; phylum Chloroflexota; class Dehalococcoidia; order SZUA-161; family SZUA-161; genus JAZFSU01. The sequence goes on from JAZFSU010000226.1 coordinate 8,758, forward strand.
CAAATTGAAGATGGGAGAGCGAATCGACGCCGGACTCTTTGGCGAAGGACAGTCCAGAATCGTGGTGTCGCTGGACCCCAGCCAACTGGAAGAGATCCGGAACTTGGCCGCCAGGCACCAGGTGCCCCTGGCAGAGCTGGGCATCGTGGGAGGCGATCGCTTCGTCATCGAAGGGCTGATCGATCTGCCGCTCGCAGAGGTGGAGAAGGCATGGCACGGGGGCCTGAGAGAAGCGTTGGCCTAGTTCCGCTGTGGATAATTTGTGGATAACTTCGTGCAAAACCCCCTTGACCGGCAATGAAGAGCCGGATATAGAATAGGAGATGAAATGAAGGTCGTATTTCTACAGGACGTCACCAATGTAGCCACTGCAGGCGAGGTGAAAGAAGTGGCCAATGGCTACGCTCGGAATTTCCTGCTTCCAAAGAATCTCGCCGTGGTAGCTACGAACGTCGAACTTGGGAAAGTTGAGCAACGACTCCAGGCTGAAGCCCGCCGCGAAGCCCGCCTGGGGGAAGAGTCTGAAGCCGTGGCGCAGGTCCTCCGGGAAACGACGGTCACTTTGAAAGTGCGCGCCGGCGAGGGCGAGCGCATCTACGGCTCGGTAACCAGTGCGGACATTGCAACCGAGATACAGAATAGCACCGGACACGAGATTGACAAGCGCAAAATAGACCTGGATGAGCCTATTCGCGAGTTGGGAAGCCACCAGGTATCGATCAAGTTGGCCAAGAACGTTACCGCAAGCATAACCGTGGTCGTCGAGCAAGAGTAAACCCGGGGGACGCCTTTGTATAGAGACAGTGTCGAGACTCAGTCGGACGCCAAGCTTCCCCCTCACGACCTCGATGCCGAGGAGGCTCTGCTTGGGTCTCTCCTCATCGACCCCGAGGCGATCTTCAAGATAGCCGCCCTGCTCAAGCCTGAGGACTTCTACCGGGAGAAGAACCGCTGGGCGTACGAGAGCTGCGTCTTTCTCTACGACCAGAAAGAGGCCATTAATCAGATCACAGTGGCTCATGATCTGGCCCGTCGGCAAAGACTCGAGGCCGCCGGCGGCGCCGCCTACATGAGCCATCTCGTGTCTCAGGTCCCTACCTCAGTTCATGTGGAGTACTACGCCAACATCGTGCGCCGTCTCTCCCTGATGCGGCGTTTGATCAGGGCATCCGACCAGATCGCCGCCATAGGCTACGAGGCACCACCCGATGCCGATGAAGCGCTTAATAAGGCGGAGGGGCTTCTCTTCGGACTGAGATACGGGCAGAGCGCGCGAGATTTCACCCACATCCGGGAAATACTGGACCGGTATTTCGAGGAGAGCAGCCTCACCCAAGAGGGCGAGGGACTCCTGCACCGGGTGCCCACAGGCTTTGCCGACCTGGACAAGATCCTCGGCGGGCTGCAGCGCTCCGACATGATCGTACTGGCGGCCAGGCCGAGCGTGGGCAAGACCAGCCTGGCACTCAACATCGCCCAGAACGCTGCCGTAAAGGAAGGAGCGCGTGTAGCGATCTTCAGCCTGGAGATGTCGAAGATGGAGCTCGCCTATCGCTTCCTCTCCGGCGAATCGGGGATTGACACCCAAAAGTTGAGGCTTGACCGCCTCAATGAGCGACAGCGAGGGGAAATCGTGGACGCTATCGGGCGTCTCTCAGAGGCTCCAATTTATATCGACGATTCGCCGTTTCTCAGTGACGCCGACATGCGCAGCAAAGCGCGCCGGCTTCACACCGAGAAGGGGATCGACCTCATCATAGTGGACTACATGCAGCTAATGCGATCCAGCCGGCTCACCGACAACCGCGTTCAGGAGATGAGCGACATCTCGCACTCGATGAAGGCAATCGCCCGCGAGCTCGACGTGCCTGTGATAGCCGTTTCCCAGCTCAGCCGCGCAGTCGAGGCGCGCCATCCCCAAATACCCATGCTCTCTGACCTCAGAGAGAGCGGCTCGATCGAACAGGACGCCGACGTTGTTCTCTTCATCTATCGCGAAGACAGGAGCTGCAGCGAAGAGGAATGGAATCAGAAGTATCCCGACAGAAGCTATCCCAAGGGAATCGCTGACATCATAGTCGCCAAGCACAGGAATGGCCCCGTCGGAAAGACTCCTCTCTTCTTCAGAGAACGAATATCGAAGTTTGAGAACCTCGAAAGAGTCTAGGGCAAGAATCCGAGTATGCTATGAACGGATTCAGCGGATTCCCCGCGAAGACTAAGTTCACTCCAATTCCCAACCTTTTCTTCAGCGACGTGGTGCCCCGGATCGACGACATCGCCGAGCTGAAGGTCTCACTCCATATCTTCTGGGCTATGTACGTGAAGCGGGGCTACCCGCGATTCGTCACCCACCGGGAGCTGCTGGGCGACCCGGTGCTGGTCCGTGGACTGGGAGCGAATGGCGCGGCCCCGGAGCTTCTGCAGCGCGGCCTGGAGCTGGCAACTCGCAGGGGCACTCTCATCCGCCTGACGGTGAAGCGCGACGGGACAGACGATGACCTGTATTTCGTGAATACCGAGGCAGACAGGAGGGCCGTGGAGAGAGTCGAGAAAGGCGAGGTCGACCTGGGCGTGGTGGTGAGGAGCGAGCCGCTCCCGGTAGGGACCGAACAGCCCAATATCTTCACGCTGTACGAGCAGAACATCGGGATGCTTTCTCCCTTGATAGCCGAGGAGCTCCGGGACGCGGAGAAGCTCTATCCCGACTCCTGGATTCACGATGCTTTCAGGGAGGCGGTCGATCTCAACAAGCGCAGCTGGAGATACATCGCCCGCATTCTGGAAAGATGGTCAGTAGAGGGCAAGGACAATGGAGAACCTGAGCGACATTCTAAAGCGGAGTCTGACCCCAAGGAGTTCTACCGAAGATACGGGCACCTACTCAAGCGATGATGGGCCCGAGGATGACGAGGATGGTGGCTGCCCTTCCTGCCTAGGAAAGGGGTGGCTGAGCCCGGATGTCCCGTTCAATCATCCTGATTTCGGCCGGCTGGTGCCTTGCCAATGTACCGAAGCCGAATTCGACCGGGACCGTCTGGATCGCCTCCAACGGTATAGCAACCTGGGTCCGTTGACCCGCCTCGTCTTCGAGAACGTGCTGCGGCTTGGGCGAAGCAGCGACCATCTCAATCAGGAGAGGTTCGCCCGGGCCCACAAGGCGGCGCTGGAGTTCGCCCAGGAGCCGCGAGGGTGGCTCGTCCTGATCGGCCCCAGCGGCTGCGGCAAGACTCACCTGGCCGCAGCCATAGCGAACTCCCGGCTCAGTGAGGGGCATCAGGCATTCTTCATGTTCATTCCCGACCTGCTCGACCACCTGCGCACCACGTACAGTCCCTCCAGCAACATCTCCTATGATGACCTCTTCGAGCGGGTACGCAACGCTCCGCTTCTCGTGCTTGACGACCTGGGGAGCCAGAACAGCACCCCGTGGGCTGAAGAGAAGCTGTTCCAGATACTGAATCACCGGTTCAACGCCGAGCTGCCCACGGTGGTCACCACCTGCAAGCTGGGAGAGTTGGACGAGCGGCTGGCGGTCAGGCTTCAGGACCCCAGCGTGGCGCAAGTATGTGAGCTGGAGAGACCTCAGTTGCCGCTCCTCCGGCAAATAGGCGGTCTCACCCTCCAATTCCTGGCCGACAAGACCTTCGAGACCTTCGACGCCAAAGGGATGAACGCTGACGCAAGGGGCAGGGAGAGCCTGCGAACTGCGTTGACGGACGCTCGCCGCTTCGCGGAGGCTCCGGAGAACTGGCTTGTGTTCCTGGGGGTGCACGGCTGCGGCAAGACCCATCTCGCGGCGGCAATCACCAACTACCAGTTGCGGATGGGGCAGCCCGTCTTCTTCGCCGTGGTCCCGGACCTGCTCGACCACCTGCGGTCCACCTTCAGCCCCGAGAGCAAAGTGACCTACGACGAGCTGTTCGAGGGATTGAAGTCCAGCCCGCTGCTGATTCTGGATGACCTGGGCACGGAGAGCAGCACGCCGTGGGCCCAGGAAAAGCTATACCAGATATTGAACTACCGCTACAACTCCTGCCTGCCCACCGTCATCACCGTGGCCGGATTCCTGGAGGAACTGGAGGGGCGCCTGAGCTCGCGACTGATGGACATCAAGATCAGCCAGGTGATCAGCATTTATGCCCCGGACTACCGGAGCCAGCTCGTTCCGGCGGAGAGACCCAGGCCGGCGCAACGCGGGCGTCGGCGAGCGGTCTGACCCCTGATCGATCCTCAGCGGCAAGGTGGGGGCAGCGCAGCGAAACCCACCGCATACCCGCCGATCAGAGATGGTGGGTTCCACTTCGTTCCACCCGCCCTACGCGTCTGTCTCAGATGCGACCTACGCCACCTGTGACGCGGGCCGTCGCCATACCCAGATGAAAAGGGGAATCGTCACCGCGATCAGCGCCAGAGAAATGACCTGGGACTGATGCAGCGGGCCCGCAATCGCCACCTCATCCCCCCTCATGAAGCTGAAGAGGAACCTGCCGAAGGCATAAGCCGGAGCATATATGAGGAGGACCATCCAGTCCTTCTTCAAGTGCTTGCGCAATCGAAACAGCACGGCGAAGAGCAGGAGGTCCCAGATTATCTCATAGGCCACAGTCGGGTGACGCGCCGGCTCTCCCACTATGGTGGAAGCGGCGGCGTTGGGATGCGAATAGAAGACCCTCCAGGGCAACGATGTGACCGTGCCATAGGCGTCGCCGTTCATCAGGCACCCGACCCTGCCCACGGCTTGTGCGAGCAGAACGCCGGGGACTGCGAAATCGGCGAGCTTCCCGACCGGGATCTTCCTCACGAGGCAGTAGCCGGCCCCGAACACGAACCCTCCCATGATAGCGCCATAAAGCGAAAGGCCACCCGCCCAGAAACGGAACATCTGAATCGGGTCGTCCCCGTAGATAGTATCCCAGTGATCGGCAACGTGAAAAGCCCTCGCGCCGATCACGCCGCCGAGGATGCCCCACAGCGCGGCCGAGTAGATATACTCGGTGGTGATCCCCGATCCCCGGGCCAGCCTGATAGTCACCATCAAGCCAACGAAGACGGCGAGCCCGACCATGACCCCGTGCCAGCCCACGGTAATGTCTCCGATTTCGAACAAGATCGGGTCCATGCTTATTTCGATCATCGTGTCTCCTTCGGGGCTGCGGCATTGAGCGCACAACCCTTGACTTCTTCCACCCTATTGGCTTCGGGCAGAAATGTCGAAAGCGTCAAGCAGGGCGGGATCGTCTGCCTCAGAGGCTGCTACTGTGCAAGCGAAGGTATGTGAGCGAACACGCACTTCTCCTTGCGTTCGCTCCACAATGCGCATTGGTATAGTACCCTCTGGTTCCCGGGCATCACCACATGGTATTGCCCTTTGTTGCACACGGATCCTTGCAGGGCATTACCAAAGTCCATCTCCTTCGATCTGGCCGTCAGTATGAACGGACAGAAGATCATGGGCCACCTCCCCCTCGAGAACATGCGTGCATCGCTGAAAGAGCGAGCCTGAACCCGCTGCTGCTTTGCCCATCTACCTCGACTGCGCTATCGCGGCAAGCGTGAACCTGTGTACTCTGCTGGGCACATGATAGCACGGCGTTACTTTCCGAGCAATGGCGAGCACATACAAGTCACCAGCCATCCCGCCCGGTGCCACCAAGTCCAATTCGACTTGCCACCTACCGCTACGACAGGTATCATACGACAGAATCTCGAATACGGCGCAGCAGTCGCAGTTTCTGTTGCAGGGAGGTCGACACATGAACAGGTCTCCAACAGCGTTCCTGGTCCTACTGTCCATCGCAGCAGTCTTCGCGGGAGCGGTTTGTATTCTGATTGCCCTCACAGCAGCCGTAGTGGACAAGACCTTGTTTGCCCTGACCTCTACCTACCTTCACAAGTAGCGCTCGCCTCTTTCCTGGTCGCAATTTGGCTTGCAGTCCTGGCTCTGCTGCACGAGCTAAGACGCAGAGGGGCAGAGGTCGCGCAGCGTACCTACTGACCGCCTGAGTGCAGGCAAGTCGTCAGGGCTGTCCGCCTTTCCCACGGCTAATGCCCGAAGCGGCGGAGGCTGGCGGGCCAGGAAACTTGAAGCATGCTGGCCCGCGTCCCGACGGGCTGGGAACACCGGGGTCTGTTGCCCGCCAACCAGCATCGGGCTTCACTGCCGATGCAGCAGATGTCAGAATGTCACAATCCGTCGTGCAACGCTGTCGCTTGCCACGCGGTGGATCCGGCGGGACGACGCCGTGCCGACGAACTGAATCTTGGTCACGAGGAGAAAGCAATGAGTGGTCCGGAGCGCTTCACCAGTGAAGAAGCCAAGCGAATCGGCGATACCCTTGGCATCGACTGGGGCAAACTCGATGTCGAGCAGTTCAGGATGGGCCTGCACGTTGAACTGGAGCACGGTCAAAGGGACCCCGCTACCGATGTGACTCACGACGACCCGATCATCACGGGCAAGATCGCCCTTGCGCACCTGAAGGAGTTTCCGGAC
>JAZFSU010000227.1:0-9153 GCA_036446335.1 Dehalococcoidia bacterium
GAGGAGTTCAATAGTGTTATGCCGTGTCTCCCGTTGGAGTAAATATTGTTGCTGGATACGTCCTTCATTGTAGAGTTGGTCACGTAGATGCCGTCCTGGGAGTTGCCGTAAATCTCGTTGCACTGGATTGTCTGGTTCAAGAGCGAGGCAATCCAGATTCCGTAGTAGTTCCCGGTAACCACGTTACTCTCGAGGTAGCCCTTCTGGACGCTCTCCCAGCGGACTCCGGCAATGCTCCCACCTATTATCCTCAACTGCCTCAGAGAGACGTCCTCAGCAGAAACACGGACGGTGTACTGCGCTCCCTGTCCATCGACGGTCACCTCGGACGAAGAGTAACCTTGGAGGGTCAGATTTGACACATTCACAACGATGCTTTCGTAGTATGTTCCGGGGCCTACGTAGATCGTGTCGCCCGCGCCGGGGGTGGCGTCGGCTATTCCCTTCGTAATGGTCGTCCACAGGTGTTCCGCAGGGCTGTCCCCCGGAAAGTCGTCATCGACGAATATGGCGGTGGGCTGGGCACTCGCAGGTGCCGCCAGCATGACGACGGTGGTCAGAGCCAGAACGAATGCGATTGTGATATGAGATAGCAGTGCTTTCATTCCCTTTCCCCTTCTGGCCCGTCCGCTTCCAACAGAGTTGGCCGCTGGGACTGGCCGTCGCCGCTTGCTGCAAAGGAATAGCCGACACAGTGCCGCGTCGAGATGGACACAACCAGACAGTTGCCCGCAGTAGGGCGATTTGGCGGCGGGCCCATGCCAAATCGCATTGCCGTGTGTGTGAGACATGCACGCCTGTACCACCGTACCACGTACGATCGTACTGCGTGCCCAAAAATTAACATGGTTTGGCGTGTTTGTCAATCCCCGCCCCGTTCAACAGTGGGCATCAATCTTACCTTTTCCTCCCAATTCTGCGCTGTGAGCGGGGCCTTGGCAGGAGATCTGGTCACGAACATCGTGACGCCGCCGTCTGGTGATGCGTTGCCGGCAGACACGTCGTCGGTCGAAGCCGTACGGGCGCACGTTTGACGGCCCTCGCACCGGATGCTAACATCAGTGAAGCTGTGACGTCCGGGCGCGGTCTCGGATCGGAGAAGTGTTCAAGGGATCGCCTCAGCCGCGACTTCGAAGGGAAGTCCGGAGAGGCGGAGGCTTCTGCTTTGCCAAAGAGTTTCCAGCAGAGCTCAAAAGGGTTCAATCCGTTTGGTGATCTGGTGGGCTTGAGTTTCTCCAGGTGCGACAAAGGGTACAGTGCGTGCACGCTCATGGTGAAGGACGAACTATTGAACCCTCACCGAGTCGTGCACGGTGGGGTGATGTACACGATGGCAGACACCGGTATGGGTGCGGCTCTGTACCCACATATGGATGAAGAGGAGCTGTGCGCGACTATTGAGATCGAGATCGTGTATTTCACGCCGGTTGTGTCCGGTTCCCTTGTCTGCGAGGCGCGACTCATCCACCACAGCGGACGAATCGCAGTCATGGAGTCGGAGATCTCTTGCGACGGGCGTCGCGTTGCCAAGGCGATGGGAACCTATTCGATATTCAATGTGAAGAGGAATAGCGGCACATAACATCCTGGACTTTCCCGCGGGCATCGCAAGGCAGTGTCCGACAACGCCCAATGGCCCCTCCGCGAAGTGATCCCCTCATGCCCTGCAGGGAAAGGCAGTTACAGGGAAGCACCCCGAACCATTGTAGGAGACTGGCCAGTACCTTATCCCTATTGCTCGCGCCGCGTGCGGATGGCATACTCTTGCTTGTACGTTGGGGGGCCTGTCTCTCGACTGACAGTGACCGGCATATGTCACGGGCAATGGCGAGCAGCGAAAGCTGCCTCAAAACAGGTCAGGAAAGGTTGGCATAATGACGACTCAAGCAACGACGTTCAACGAAGTAGAGATGATGGCGTGGGCTGGGGCGGTCAACAAGGGCGTCGCCAATGCGGTGGCCGGCCTTTCGGACATGGTCGGTGAGGCGATAACGGCTACAGCTCTCAAGTCAGGACAAATCCCGCTAAAGGACATCGTCAACCTGCTGGGAGGGCCGGAGGCCCTCACGGTTGGAGTCTACCTCGGGTTTGAAGGCAGTGCCACGGGGCGCATTGTTCTTGCCTACCATCCGAAAACCGCCTTCGGATTGATCGACATGCTCATGGGCGAGCCGCCGGGATCGACTCAGAGCCTGGGGGACATGGAGAAATCCGCTCTGAGGGAGATGGGCAACCTGATGGGAGCGTTCTTCTTGAACTCCGTGGCCGACGCCAACGGGCTGACTCTTTGCCCAACGCCGCCTGAGGTGATAATCGGCGAGGCCCGGGAGATTGCCAGCGCTGCTCTGTCGCAGGTCGAGCCTGGGGTGGAGGAGGGGCTGATCGTCGATGCGACCTTCGGGACGCACGACCAGCAGATCAATGGGACGTTCCTGGTGATGCCCAGTCCCGATTTGGTGAGGGTGTTGCGCGAGAGATGGAACACGCAGTGAAAAGGCAGGACACTGTAGCAGGGCGAACGGACGTGTATGCGGACACCGTGGCGTGGATGCTCCCAGGTTCGGGCCTGGCTGTCGCGATCAGCGTGGGATGTGCGGCCGGGGGGGCACCGGAGGTGGCAATTTGGCCACGGTAATGGTGGTGGACGATGCCACCTTCATGCGGATGAAGTGCGTCGCCCTGCTGACCGGGAACGGGCACGAGGTGGTTGAGGCTGGCAGCGGTCAGCAGGCTGTGGAGGCCTACAAGGCGAAAAGGCCGGACTGCGTATTGCTGGACATAACAATGCCGGGCATGGATGGCCTGTCGGCGCTCAGAGAGATACGGAAGATTGACCCAAGCGCACGAGTGGCAATGGTCACTGCCCTGGATCAGCAGGGCATAACCATGGAGGCCATGAAGGAAGGGGCCTGCAGCTTTGTGTATAAGCCTTTCAACGCGGACCGGCTGCTGGCCGCCGTCGAGGAGTTGGTGGGCTAACCTCCTCCCGGCGAGAACCATTCCTGGCGGCCTTTGAGATATCCGAAGTTGCACACCCCGACTTGCGTCCTTCCTCATGGAGACTTGGCAGTGCTTCGAACCGAGCCGTGATTGTCTTTGCTGTTCTGGAGGCAATGCGTGCGTCGAATCGACCGGCGGCACCTCGGAACGAGAGGGGCATCGGTGGCATTATCTGGTGCGGGGCCGCTTGCAGGCGCCGAGCGGATTCGACAGAAAGTCCCAAGGCTTCTTCGCGTACCGAAAACGCCTTGGGACTCAGAGAGCCTCACCATCAAGTGCGACTCACAAAGAAAATAGCACATTATTCCACTTTTGTCAACTATTTCAGACTAATCTCCACTTTTCTTCACAATAGCTCCCATATGCCTGTGGGCGCAAAGGCATATGGGGTGACGCCTACGATGGCAAGAATCAACTTCTATCATGCTGCCTCACTTCGTTTGAAGGACTCACAAAGTCAGAAGGCGAAGCAAACGAGCCGGACGCATTCGTACTCCGCATCGGAGTACCATCGTTACCGAGACAAACGCCTGAAAGAGCCATTGTATGGCGCTGTGGGCTATGCTAATGTTGGGGTGACTCCGATCGGGCACGAACGTGCCGCCAAAGGGCGGGAGATGCATCGAACTGGGGTCTCAACTAAAGGGGACGATGATCTCGCATTGTCGAGCGACTGCGGGCGGGCGGTTGCCGCATAGGGGAGAGAAGCAGCCAAAGCATACTCTCCTTGGCCGGTATCCGGACGTGAGAGTATCTGATCCACACTGACATCGACAGGATCTCTCCCGGGACAGAAGGAGGACTACCAAGCAATGTCGACAGGAGGCGAGTCTGGCTTCGACAAGCCCAATGAAAAGGTTGCGCCCTCGGCAGCGTATTCGGAGGTTGGCTCAGGCGCCCGCATGGATTCGTCCATCGAGGGCTTCCTCCTCTTTGATGAGAACCTCAACTGCGCGGGCGTCAACTCTGCCGTAGAGAGACTGTTCAGACTATCCGAGAAAGATGTCATAGGAAAGAATATCCTGGAGGTTGTGCCCTGTCTCGACAAGGCGGGAGCTGGGAGCGAGTACCTGAGTGTAATGATAGGCGGCGGTTCTTCGGTAGCAAACTCTGACTTCGGGGATCTGCGCCTGAACATCAAGGCCTTCAAGGTAGGAAACGGGCTCGGGGTGATTCTCAGTGAAGTCACAGAGGGCCAGAAGGCGGAGAATGAAAGCTATCTGATTGAGCAGCGGCTCGACCTCGCCGGCAAACTGGCCGCCCTCAGCGAGCTCACAGCAAGTCTTGCCCAGGAGTTGAACACGCTGGCCGGAGAACAGGTGGCTCTGGAGAAGACGAGCGGAGGATGTGGGTCGGAACGTGGGGCTGACATCCCGGACGCAAGAGCCACGTTCCATTCCCGAGAGATGTCGAGCTATCTCAGGGAGTTCAACAAGGCGATGTCTCAGTTCGTGGGGGCGGAAGGGATGGCGAATCTGGAAGAAGAGTACTGGCAGATTGCGAGGACGCTCGCTGCAATGGCTGAGACGCGTGAACCATATGCGCGGGGACATTCTGAACGGGTTGGACTTGTGGCCAACGAGATTGCCATCTGGCTTGGTTGCCCTGCCGAGCTTATCAGGGAAATACATCTTGCCGCAATCCTACACGATGTGGGCAAGGTCGTGATTCCTGACCATATTCTATACAAGCCCGGGGACTTGACTCTGGCAGAGTACAATGAGGTCAAGAGACACCCTGCGGCGACCGTAGACATCGTAAGTAATCTGAACTACTTTGACGGCATTGCGCCCATGATTGAAAGCCATCATGAGTGGTACAATGGCTCCGGTTACCCTGGCAAGCTGAAAGAGGACCGCATCCATGTGGGTGCACGCATCCTGGCCGTAGCGGACGCCTATGATGCGATGACCAGCCCTCGGCCCCACCGCTCTCCCCTCACCAACGGGGACGCGATTCATATCCTCAGTGATGGGGCTGGCAAACAGTGGGACCCGATGATTGTCCATGCTTTCCTGGAGATACTGGGGCCTGCCGGTGAAACGTTGCCTGCGGCAGTGGATCAGAGGGGTGGGGAGGAGCCGGGGAGCACGATGCCTCAGGTAGTATCGACCCAACGAGGAAGCGAGCCCAGTGCCGCGCCGTCGAAGGCCGAGCCGGTTGCTCGTGGGCCGAACGATAAGGCGGCGGAGGCTCTCAAGAGGGCAGAGCATTGGGCGCACTGGATGGATTGCTCAGACGACGGTGAGAAGGCGAATCAAGGATGACCTCGGGCGACTCGATCCGGCGCAGGCTCCGAGTAACACGACTGTGCCCTCCGGCCACTGCCCGCAGGAGCGGTCTAGCCGGCATCCAGCCTCGCCGCAATCCTGGCAATGTCCCAGCTATAATCGTAGAGGTGCAATCCCTTGCTCAATGCCACCATCTCTCCGTCGTCCACGCCGATCTCGGCCGCCACATATTCCTTCAACAGTTGTATCCCCGCCAGGTTCGACGGGAATCCGGCCCAGAGATCCCATGACCTGAAGTACACGATGAAGTGCAGCTTCCCATTCTCTACCCGCGTATCGATGCCTCTCAGGCAGGGCGGATCGGGAAGTTTGATCGATTCCCTGTTGCCGACTGCCAGGAATCCCTGATTCGTATTGTGGCCATCCTCTTTGTACATCCGAATCAGTTCCGGTATCTGCGGCTCAAGGTCCTCGCCGTACGTATACTGCTCGTTGACCGCCTTGACGGAGGTCACCAGGTACTGCAGGTAGTTCTCAACGAATTCCATCGACGAAGGAGGAGGCACCCCGGGCGGCACGTCGGGAACGAGAGGCCGGTTGCCGGGACGTTCGACGCGCAGCACGACGAAATCCAGTTCTTTCCTTCGGTGCTCGACCTGGCTTCCCCTCTCGATCCTATACTCGCGCCCCTGCCCGAGCACTTCGCGCAAGCAGAGAAACCAGGCTTCTGACAGGTCTCTTGCCTCTATGGTCGAGATTCGCATGGCGTGGTCCCCGGCGTCCCGGCATTGGGAGTAGTCGCCCATCAGCACGGACGGGCCTATGCGGGGTTGAGTTCGAAAGCTGCGTTATCCCCAGCCGAGATTATAAACGATTCGGCTGGCCACTGTCTACGAATGTGGGAGCCGGCTGGAATGAACCGTGACGCTGCGAGGTACTATTACTAATTCCCCGGCGAGTCGGGACTAAATGCCTATTTCATATGTGGCTAGGCGATGGTACTCTTGAACCAGGGAAAGAATCGCGTACGATGATACTGCTGTAGGATGGGTGCTCAATGCGATCGCGACGAAAGAAGCGATTCCTCGCTGGCCTGGTTGTGGCAACCAGCCTTGGAGCCTTCCTGTGCGTAGCGTTCTCGCTCGACCTGCTCTGGGGAGTGCAGCTTGAAAGCAGCGACTTCCTCTTCAAAGCCGGAAACTCCCGCCAGGACTCTGAGTCGGCTGGAGTAGTCGTAGTCGTCGGGATTGACGACAGGAGTCTTGCCGAGTTGGGCCACCTGCAATCGTGGCCGCGGTCGTATCACGCGAAACTGATTGATGTGCTGGCCGAAAGTGAGGCGCGGGTGATCGTTTTCGATGTGCTCTTTGCCGAGCTGTCGCCGGATGACCGGGAGTTGGCGGCATCCATGCTGGACGCCGGAAACGTAATCCTGCCCGTCGCCTACGCCTCGACGGGCTACGAGTTGACGGGCGCTGGTGAAACGGCTGAAGCTGGCACCTTCATCAGGCCGTTGCCCATGCTCGAGGAGGGAGCCGTTGCCCTCGGTCATGCGAACGTTCTCCCCGACCAGGACGGCGTGGTGCGTAGATTGCCGCTGGCCATTCGAAGCGGCGAGGAGTATGAGCCAGCGCTTTCTCTTGCTGCCGTAGCCAGGTACCTTCGACGCCCCCAGGTCATCGAATCTCGCTTTGAAGACAACCGCCTGCTGTTCTCCGGGCGCTCTATTCCGCTCGACGACTCCGGTGGAATGATCATCAACTACGTGGCCGGATCAGTGGGTACCGGCGCGCGAGGAAGCTTTCGGAACGTGTCGTATGTAGATGTGATGAGAGGTGAGGTAGACCCCTCCGTCTTCGCTGACCGGATCGTTCTCATAGGTGCCACCGCCAGCGGGATTGGAGATACGTTTTGGACCCCTACGGGACGGCAGATGAACGGCGTCGACATTCATGCCAACACAATTCACACTATCCTGACCGGGGACTTCCTCCGGCCGGCTCCCTCGTACGTCACGCTGACGATCATACTCCTGTTCGCGTTCTTCTGCGGCCTGGTGGTGTTGCGGCTGCGCGTTCTCTGGGCCACGGTCGCGGCGGTCTCCGTCTGCGCAGCGTATTTCCTGGTTGCCTTCACGGCTTTTGACAGGGGCATCATGCTCAACATGGTGTATCCGCCCCTGGCCATCGTTGTCCCGTTCATGGGCGCGAATCTCTACAACATTGCATCCGAACGCTCTGAGAAGAAGGAGATTACCAAGACGTTCGGCCGGTATATCTCCGCGCCTGTAGTAGACAAGATACTGGCGGCGCTCGAGAGAGGCGAGTTGAAGCTGGGGGGCGAGGAGTGCGAGGTCACCGTTGCGTTTGCCGACATGCGTGGCTTCACCACCATGTCAGAGAACGTTCAACCCGAAGAGCTGGTCAGGATGCTGAACATGTACTTGTCAATTGTGATAAGGGAAGTGCTCAGGCACGATGGGATGGTGAACAAGTTCGGTGGAGATAGCATCATGGCTGTTTGGAACGCGCCGGCGCGTTGCGAGGAACACGCCTTGCTGGCAACGAGAGCGGCCGTCGAGGCGCAGCGCGCCATCCAGGATTTACAGGAAGCCAATCCGACCTTGGCCAAGATGGACTTTGGCATCGGCGTCAACACCGGCAAGGCGGTTGCCGGCAATCTGGGCTCTGAGGATCGCTCGGAATACTCGGTTATTGGCGACTGCGTGAACGTCGCGGCCAGACTCACGGGCGTCACTGAGGGCGGAAAGGTATGGATCGGTTCGGGCACATTCGAGCTTGTCAGAGACAGTGTAGAGGCGAGGGAGCTCGAGCCGCTGACGGTAAAAGGGAAGAAAGAGCCGGTTCAGGCGTACGAGGTGACGGGCATTCGGTCATGGGTGGGATGTGAGGTGGCCAACGGTGGCAGCTTGATGGCCAATGATCGGCGAAACAACCGCAGCCGAATCCGGGGCTTTAGTGAGTGAAGTGTAACAATTATGGATTCCATTCGTTATAACGTTGGTAAGGAAGAAACGGACGGGGCGATCGGCAGACCCGAAACGTTCGAGGACGCTCAGATTCGGGGGCTGGTCGAAAGTTCTGTCAAAGGAGATATCGAAGCCTACGGCGAACTTTACGGCATCTACCTCGACCGCATTTACCGGTACATATACTATCAGATCGGGAACAAGGCAGCAGCAGAGGACCTCACGGAGGAGGTATTCCTAAAGGCGTGGGGAGCAATCGGCAGATACAAGTGGAAGGGGCAGCCATTCACGTCCTGGCTCTATCGGATAGCCCACAACCACCTGGTCGATTACTATCGAACGAGGCGGCAGCACGAGGACCTGCAATTGCAGGAGAATATCCTGGCCGACGACACCAGTATTGAGGAAGAGGTTGAGGGAAAGGCGACGCGGCAACAGATACTCGAGGCGATATCTTCGCTGCCAGAGCTGCAACAACAGGTAGTTATCATGAAGTTCATCGACGATCTGGACAACCGAGAAATAGAACAGATCATAGGGAAGAGCCAGGGAGCCATAAGGGTCCTTCAGACTCGGGCCCTGGCTACACTTCGCCAACGGCTGAATGGAGTGGATTAGCATGACGGAAGATCTATCGAAGGCACTTGACGAATGCATGGCGTTGATGAGGCGGGGCGCAGATATTGAAGCCTGTGTGGCTCGCTATCCTCACATGCGCGGGCAACTGCAGCAGCTGCTCGAGACCGGAGTGATGGTCTCAACAGCGCCCAAGGTCGTGCCTTCCAGTGAATTCAGGGGGGCATCGAAGGCCCGCCTGCTTTCACGCATCCGCGAGGACTCCATTCACGCACGGGCTGAAAGGCCGCGCCAGTCAGAGTCGCCATTTGGCGCGCTGGGGGCGCTGCTGGGATCGGTGGCCGAAGCTGTACTTCC
>JAZFSU010000228.1:0-4221 GCA_036446335.1 Dehalococcoidia bacterium
TAGTCAGAATTTTAGAATCCGGGGAAACACAGAACCCGAGCTGCCTTGCTTTCAATAATATCCCCCTGATAGGCCTCTTCTCGTCGCGACACTTCTGGATCACCTGTCGATAGAAGGCCACCTGTGCGTGGTTCGGCTTCAGCAGCACGACCTTCGACCTCTTGTTGATGATGAACGTCGTCTTGCTGAGATACTCTAGCTCGTTTGTCCATAGCTTCGCGAGGACAGCCCTGCCGATGTCGAACTGCTGCTTCGCAGTGCAGTCACGGAGATCGATCCTCAGCTTTGAAAGGGTGTCGATCTCTTTCGGTTCGTAGTGCTGCTCGAGGAATTCCCGAGTAGGGATCACTTGACCACGACACCCCAATAGTCATTCGGGTGAGGGATTTCGAGGTGGAAGACCTCAGTAGCGGTCTCATAGTCCATCAGGCTGTAGATCCCCATCTCATTCAGGACAGAGAACGATGTCTTCTCCTCGTTATCGAAGAACACCTCGCGTGACTCAGCAGAGTCAAAGATCACAATGTCGCCTTTCTTGACCTGCTTGACATCCTCACCGCACCGAACAGCCACGCCATAGCACAGCTTCGTTCCATCAATGGTCCGTTGAATGAGTTCGACGCCACCCTTGGTGACGTTCGCAACCTGCGCCCTGAGAACAAGGACGTGGTCACCGACAGCGGCCATTTCAACCTGTTGTATAGTTTTTGGCATCTTCTTCGAGTTTATCGAGAGTCACACTCGCTGGCTTGAGGGCATTCAGCGCGTCAAGCTCATCGAGTAGTTTCTGTGCATTGCGGAAGCCTTGCTTCTGCTCCTGCTGCGGGGCCGAGTCGGCCATCACTTTGTAGACGCCTGTCATGACCTTCATGGCATCACAGACCTCTCGGGGTGTCGCTTTCTTGTCGTCGATCACTTGCTCGCCCAGCCGCATGACCCCTTTGATCAAGAAGCCAGAGACTTTCATCTTGCAGCAGTGGTCGAGGAGATCCTTGTATTGGGGAGTGTGGAGGAGCTCGATCACGCGGGTCGGCGAGATGTTGGTCCGCTTGGCTAGATCTTCGACACGTAGCGACTGACCGGGACGGGAGGATGCCTCAACGATGACTCGCATCGCGAGGATCTCATCCGCGCTGTATTCGCTGGCCCCTGACCGCTCCAGGGCAAAGTCACTCACTAGGTATCCGCCCTTTTTCGCCATAAAAAAGCTCCCCGTGGCCGCTCAGGGAGGCGAGAGGCCACGGGACGCTCCAACGAGTAAGGTCTGCGCACGAAAGCTGGACAAGGAATGAACCAGCAATCGGTAGTCCCGAGAAGGTCTCACTGACCCGAGACTTCGCTTCGCTCGAGAGTATAGTCCGAAGAGAATGGCCAAAACGCAAGAGGAGGGGGCACAAAAGTGCCCGTTATCCCTTCCGAAGGGCTGGATGTTCCTCGGAGCCACCAACGAGTTCACCGAACAGCACAACGGCTATGAGATGGAGCCAATGCTCCGCCAGCACATGCTCACCGGAGATTACTCACTGGTGAACCCAGAAGGAAGAACACTCGAGGGACATGTAGTAGTCGAGCGAAAAGCCTTCCCCGACATGTTGGGGTGCATCAGCTCAAGCCGAGAAAGGTGGGAAGCCAACCTTGACCGCCTCTCTCGAATCGAGTCCCCTCACATAGTTGTCGAAGGATCTTGGACAGAGATCTTGCGCGGGAACTATGAGCACACGCGAGTCAACCCAAATGCCGTGGCAGGGAGTATCCTCTCTTGGAGCTATCGCTACGGGGTCAGCATTTGGTTCGCAGACACAAGAAGACAAGGGAAGCTCATGACCCGCTGGATCCTTACCAAGGCCGCTATCGACATTGAAGCAGGGAAACCGAGGGTTCGCCGTGCATAACCTTCTCTTGGGCCATCGGGCGGTGGCAAGGACTCACACATGGATAGGGCGGAAGTTCTGCGCAGCATCGACATTTCCACGTCACTGCGTCAACTCGGCATCGACATATCGAGGGAGAACGCGGGCCGTGCCGAGTGCCGGTGTCCTCTCCACGAAGACAACAACCCTTCGTTCATCATAGACCTCGAAGACAGCGGTCAGAAAAAGAAGGGTCGCTGGAAGTGCTACGCGGGCTGCACATCCAAGCTGGGGAACTCAATCTTCGACTTAGCCATCGAGCTTGGCTACGCCTCGAACTTCGAGGAGGCGGTCAAGTATCTCACAGGCGGCGAATTGAAGATGCGTAAGCCAAAGACTCTGCGGTCCAAGGGCAAGGTCACGGTCAACGCGCTGCAAAAGGAGATAGACCCGGAGATCGTCCGCATCCAGAAAGAGGCGCTGTGGGCTGACACTCTGGCCTTGAACTACTTGCGGATCGAGCGAGGGATCGAGAGCGTCGTCCTCGAGGAGTATGCCATCGGGCTCTCCCGTGACCGCAATGGAACATCTATCACTCTTCATCAAGGCCCTGTGGGAACCAGCTTCGTGCAGACCAAGCATATCCGCTTCCCAAAGGGTGAGGGAGAGGGGCCGCGATTCTGGTCGTCAAAGGGGTTCAAAGCGATTCTTTGGCCGCCGCCCTGCCTGGACTCAAAGATCTTCGATCACGTCATTGTAGTTGAGTCAGAACTCGATGCTCTCTTCCTTCAGAGCTGCGGCCTGAACGCTACAGCCGTCTGTGGAACAGCGGGCTTCTCCGTATCGCGCCTGAAGCCAGTGCTTGAGTCAGACCTCAATGTCTTCATCATGCCAGACTGGGATGAGGCCGGCACCGACGCTGCGAACAAGTTGTGCGATGAGATCAACCAGAGGTATCGAATATCCTACCTGACCCTAGGCCCATGGAACTCAGCACACAAAGACGTTGGTGACTACTTCAAGTTGTATGGAAAGGAGAAGACGCTCGCTCCAATCCTTGAGGCAATCCAAAAGGGCCTGAAGTACGACTCCAACGCCTGGAGCAGTATCGACTTCAACGACAACAACAAGGTCAAGAAGCACATAGGCAACCTGCGGGCAATCGTTGAGTCCGACGAAAAGTGGCGAGGCTACCTGTGGCGGAACGAGATGAGCGGCATGGACATGCTCGGTGATCGCCGCATCTGCGATGAAGACATCACTCGCGCTCAGTGCCACATGCACGACGAATATGGCGTCTCATGGGGTGTCGATGAAACCCACAACATGATTCGGCTAGTCTGCTCCGAGAACCTACGCCACCCAGTTCGAGACTACCTGAACCAGCTGAAGTGGGATGGGGTGCCGCGAATCGACATCATCGTCACCAAATACATGACCCTCCCCAAGACGGAGATCCATGGCCTGAAGGCCGTCTTCGTCGGCAAGTGGCTGGTGAGTGCCGTCGCCAGGGTCATGAAGCCCGGCTGCCAGGTGGACAGCATGTTGGTGCTATTCTCGAGGAAGCAGGGGATCGGCAAGAGCCGCTTCGCCAGGGCCTTGGCCGGCGAGCACTTCCTCGACCAGCCAATCGACCCCCACAACAAGGATGAGATCCTCGCGGCCCATAGGAACTGGATCATCGAGGTCGGGGAGCTCGACGCCACCACCCGGAAGCGGGACATGTCCTCGCTCCGAGGGTTCCTGTCCAAGCGGGAGGATACGATCCGCTCCCCCTATAGCCGGGTCAGCTCGGTCCTGCCCCGGTCTTTCGTCTTCATGGGGACCACCAATGACCCAGGAGTCGTCAAGGAGGAGGGGGGCCGCCGCTACTGGCCACTGGAAGTCCTCACCATCGATGTCGAGGCCGTCAAGAAGGATCGGGACCAGCTGTGGGCTGAGGCGGTCGCTCTCTACCAGAAGGGTGTCTCCTGGCACCTCAGTGAAGACGAGGATGATGACCGCCAAGATGACATGGAAACCAACTTCCAGGACATCGACCCCATCCGCTTCTTCATCGACGAATGGTGCCTAGAGAACAGACTTACGGGCGTTGCGATCCAAGACATCTCACTCGCCTGCCGCGACAAAGGTTTCAACACTCACCCTCGAGCTATTGCGGCGCACCTGAATGTCCTCGGGTACGAAAGAGTCAAGATAACCTCTGGACCGGATAAGGATAGACGGAGATGGGTAAAAGCGGCACCATAGAGGCATTTCGTGATGCCGCACCTTTATCCATTTGCTGTAAAGAGGTTACAAGCGCCAGCGGCACAGCGGCGCCCATTTGCCCATATAGGGGTAAAGTACCCCAATTCCCCCCCCCCTACCC
>JAZFSU010000229.1:0-4191 GCA_036446335.1 Dehalococcoidia bacterium
CCTGCCAATACAACGCCATCGAGCTCAAGATGCCCGAGAAGAAGATGAAGCTGAAGGTCGGGTCGGTTGTGGTGGCCACCGGGTGGAAGCCGTACGACGCCGAAAGACTCGACAATTTGGGCTTCGGAGCTTGCGCGAATGTGATAACAAACGTGATGATGGAGAGGCTTGCATCTCCCGATGGGCCCACGAAAGGGAAGATAGTCCGGCCCTCGGACGGGAAAGAGGTCAGCAGCATCGCGTTTGTCCAGTGTGCCGGGTCACGAGACGAGAACCACCTGCCGTACTGTTCTGGAGTGTGTTGCCTGGGTTCCTTGAAACAGTCGACATACGTCAAGGAGCAGAACGCGGAGGCCAAGGTCTCAATCTTTTACATCGACATTCGTGCCATGGGTGTCCTGGAAGACTTCTATCAGCGCGTTCAGAAATACGATGGACTCGTCCTCGTGAAGGGAAAGGTGGCGAGGATCACCGAAGTCCCAAGTGCGAAGGACTTGACCGTAGAGGCCGAGGACATAGCCTCGGGTACGAAAGTCAGGGAGAACGTGGAGATGGTCGTGCTGGCAACGGGTATGGTTCCATCAACGGCGGAAGTGAAGATACCTGTTGACATAACCTACGACAGCTACGGATTCGTGGCTGAAGAGCGGGCAGGCGTCTATGCAGCTGGCTGTGCAAGGAGGCCGACCGACGTACCCTCTTCGGTTCAGGATGCCACCAGGGCGGCACTCAAGGCCATTCAGTCGGTGGCAAGAGGGCCAGGCAATGGATAGGGAGCTCGGAGTCTATATCTGCGGTGGCTGCGGAATCGGGGATGCTCTCGATCTGGACAAGTTGTGTGGAGTGGCCACCAAGGAGTTCAAGGTTGATAACTGCAAACTTCACTCCTTCCTGTGTGGAGAGGAGGGGGCGAAGCTGATAGCGCAGGACATACAGGAAGGCACCAACGCTGTAGTAGTCGCTGCCTGTTCCCCCAGGGCCAAGATGGAAGTATTTCGGTATGATTCCTCTGTATTCGTGGAGAGAGTGAACCTCAGAGAGCACGTTATCTGGTGCCATCCCCCTCAGGACGAGGACACTCAGATGCTGGCCGAGGACTACCTCAGAATGGGCCTCGCCAGGGCCAAGAAGGCGGAGCCTCCAGAGCCATTCTCAGAGTCCATCGACAAGACCATACTGGTTGTAGGGGGCGGGATAACCGGGATGACAGCTGCTCTCGAGGCAGCTGAGGCGGGATACGAGGTCTGCCTTGTGGAGAAGGAATCCGCGCTCGGCGGCTGGATGGCGAGACTGCACAAGCAGTATCCCAAGCATCCCCCCTATCGTGATCTCGAAGATACCGGCATCGACGCCAAGATCAGGCAAGTGGAAGAGAACGCGAAGATCAGAGTCTTCATGGGGGCCGAGGTCCAAAAGACTGAGGGCGCACCGGGGATGTACGACGTTTCTGTGAAGCAGAACGGGACCTCGACTGATCTAAGGATCGGAGCGATCGTTCAGGCGACAGGATTCAATCCCTACGATCCCGGCAAGCTGGAACATCTGGGTTACGGCAAGCATGCCGATGTAATCACGAATGTCCGGATGGAGGAGTTGGCCGCCAAAGGCAAGATCACTCGCCCCTCCGATGGGAAGGACGTTGCGAGTGTGGCATTCATCCAATGCGCGGGCCAGAGGACCGAGGATCATTTGCCCTATTGCTCAGCCATCTGTTGCATGACCTCTCTCAAGCAGGCGCTATACGTGACCGAACAGAATCCTGAAGCTGAAGCATACATATTCTACAAGGACATTCGAACGCCTGCGCAGTACGAAGATTTCTATAAGAGAGTGCAGGAGGAGCCGGGGGTCTTCTTTGCCAAGGGCGACGTGCAGAACATCTCGGAGGATGGCGGCAAGCTGTCCGTGGAGGTCTATGACATTCTGCTGGGTGAGGCCATCGCCGTCAGCGTTGACCTCGTTGTTCTGGCAACGGGGATGGTCCCGAACTCCATGCCGAGGGTCGAACCTCAGGCGAAAGTGGAGGCTGCCGAAGGTGTGGACGGAGAAGGGGCGGCGATCCTGCCGGATTCGGGGCACTATGCAGTCCCGGCGTTGCACTTGCAATACAGGCAAGGGCCGGAGCTCCCAACATTGAAGTACGGGTTCCCTGATTCCCACTTCATCTGCTTCCCGTATGAGACCCGGCGTACGGGTATCTATGCTGCCGGCTGCGTGAGACAGCCTGTGGACAGTGCGTTCTGTATTGAGGATGCCGGGGGGGCGGCCCTGAAGGCGATTCAGTGTGTCGAGCAGACCGCCAGGGGGAATGCGGTCCATCCGAGAACGTGGGACCAAAGCTACCCGGACCTCTTCATGCAGAGGTGCACGCAGTGCAAGCGATGTACTGAAGAGTGTCCCTTCGGCATGTACGACGAGGACATGA
This sequence comes from Dehalococcoidia bacterium, assembly GCA_036446335.1. Taxonomy (GTDB): domain Bacteria; phylum Chloroflexota; class Dehalococcoidia; order SZUA-161; family SZUA-161; genus JAZFSU01. The sequence goes on from JAZFSU010000229.1 coordinate 2,426, forward strand.
AGTTCAACCCATTGCCCAATCCGACGCGATGCCGGAGATGTGCGATCTGCATGGGATCATGCCCGGAAAGGATCATCTCCTTCAAGGACTACTCGGTGGACATCATCGGGTCCATGATCAAGGCTATCGAAGTTCCGGAGGAGGACGAAGAGAAGCCGAGGGTGATAGCATTTCTTTGCGAGAACGATGCCTATCCGGCTCTGGACATGGCGGGCATCAATCGCATCAGCTACAACTCCTGGATAAGGGTGATCCCGGTGAGATGTCTTGGCTCGGTCAACATCGTCTGGATAGCGGATGCGCTGTCGAAGGGCATCGATGGGATCATGATGATCGGGTGCAAGCACGGCGACGACTACCAATGCCACTTCGTGAAAGGCAGCGAGCTGGCGGATACGAGAATGGGCAAGGTCCAGGAGACGCTGCAGCGGCTCGTGCTCGAATCGGACAGGATCAGGGTCGAGCAGCTCTCGATATCGGAGTATCAGAGGCTGCCCGAGATCTTCGACGAGTTCATGGAGACAATAGAAAAGGTTGGACCCAATCCCTACAAGGGTATGTAGTCTTCCGGGGGACAGCCTGTGTGCGCAACCTGTCAAGCTGGCTGAATTCGGACGTGGTACATCCGAATAGCTCACGAAAGAGGACGGTGATGAGTCCAGCGATTCCTGACAGAGAGACTGTCGATATTCTGCGCGAGATGGGTGGCGACACGCTCAAGGTATGCTACCAGTGCGGCACCTGTACCGCCACTTGTCCCTGGAATCTGGTGAGAAACTTTCTTCCCCGCCGGATGATGCATCGGGCGCAGCTTGGCTTGATCGACTTCGGGGACGAGGATATCTGGACCTGCGCCACCTGTGGTGCCTGCGCCGTTCGCTGCCCGCGGGGCGTGGAGATGATCGACGTCATGAGGGCGATGCGCAAAGTGGTTGCTGAGATGGGCGTGGCGAAGGTTCCCGACTCCCTGCGTGTGAGCGTCAAGAACATCGCTTCCGCCGGCAATCCACAGGGCGAGCCGGGGGAGGGACGGGGGAATTGGGCGCAGGAGATGGGTGTGAAAGGATTCACCCAGGATACCGAACTCCTGTACTTTTGCTGCTGCGTGCCGGCGTTTGACGCCAACGTCAGGAGAATCGGTCGAGCTACGGTCGAGATTCTCCAGAAAGTCGGCATAGACTTTGGGGTATTGGGGGCGAAGGAGCGCTGCTGTGGTGAGAGCGTTCGCAAGTCCGGCAGCGAGACGATATTCCAGAGCCTGGCGGAAGGCAACATTCGGACGTTTGTCGACAGCGGTGTCAAGAAGGTCGTCGTTAATTCCCCGCACTGCTACCATACCTTCAAGAACGAGTACCCGGAGCTTGGCGCCGAGTTCCAGGTTGTCCATCTTGCACAGCTGCTGGCTGAGTTCGTTGATGAGGGCAAGCTGAAGTTCTCTCAGGAGGTCAACAAGAGGGTCATATATCACGACCCCTGCTACCTGGGTCGCCACAATGAGATGTACGAGGAGCCACGCCATGTGCTCCAAGCGATCCCTGGCCTGGAGCTGCTGGAGTTCGACGATTCGAGGCAGTTCTCGATTTGCTGCGGTGGTGGCGGTGGAAGGGTTTGGATGGAGACCGCGAAGGAGGAAAGGTTCTGCGACCTGAGGCTGCAACAGGCTCTTGATGCAGGCGCAGACGTGCTCGCGGTAGCATGCCCGTACTGCATGCTCATGTTTGACGATAGCCTCTTGAGTATGGGAAAAGAGGGGCAAATCGAGATCA
>JAZFSU010000230.1:0-2193 GCA_036446335.1 Dehalococcoidia bacterium
ACATGGTTCCCCTCCATTGCCGAAATACTCGGCTCAGATTGGCCTCACGCTATTATAGACGATATGCAGGTGGTGAAGGTTCCCCAGTTCCATGAGACAAGCGCATTCTGTAAACCCTTCCGCTGATGCACTGCGCGGCACCGGGTGCTATCAGGGGGCACAAAAGGGCATGAAGAAGCCCCGCTCCACGTACGGAAGAGGGCTTGGTGACACCAGGCGGGACGACTATCCGGGGATTGCAAAACCTCTATTCGACGGTTCGAATCCGTCCGTCGCCTCCAACGTAAGCCAGTCGCGGAAGCGGTTTTCCACCAGAGCCTCTGAAAACCCGACCTCGTGAGCAACTTGCTGGCAACCCCTATGGCTGCGTCACTAGCCATGCCTGAGTGCGTGTATCGCTCTCCGAGCTACGACTCGCTTGTTCGGGTCGGTCAATTTTGCGAATCTGCTGGCGATATCGCCAAGTTCCTTTCTCGCTCCGCGTTCTCCCAGTGCGTCGATTGCCCGCATCGCCGCAGCCTGCTTGTTCGGGTCGGCTGACCCCGCAAACGTGCTGGCGATGCTGACGAGTTCCTTTGCCGATCCACGTTTTGTCAGGGAGTCAATTGCCTGCATCGCTGAAGCTCGCTCGCCGGGGTCGCTTGATCCCACCATGTTGACCGCAATGCTCCAGAGCTCATCATTGGCCGTTCCCATGGTCTGCACCCCCTTTCCTGGCTTCCGGTGACGTCTGCTCGCCAGGCGGCCGAGTCAGTGCCGCAACAGACAGCGGAATGCCGTTCTGCATCGAAGGGAAGCCCGCGTCGGGGCGCTGCATTTGTCGGAGCCGGTTCACCCGGGGCCATACGCCACCGCCAATCGTTGCCTGACGATGCGCGTTCGGGGGCCTCTCCGGCACTGCCATTGGACTATCCCCTGTTTGGACACCTGGCAATATGGTAGCCCACCACGATGAGCGTGCCAATCACCTGGAAGTCCCGATGAACAGGAGGCAATCGTACCTGGATTGGCCGGACAATGTCCTGTCGCCTGTTCGGTATCTCCGTCTCCCCAGCAGGTATCCCGTGCCCATGAGAGAGGCGTTACGAGAAAACGTTGCAGGATGGACGTTCTCAGCCACGAGAGGATTGGGGGCGACTGCCTCGTGGCTGTCGTTTGAGGCGTTCCGTGGTGCGGGCGCAGGGGATGGGGAATAACCGGGGTGCGTCACGGCTTTGCGCGCGACGGGCGCCAGAAGACGAAGCCGACAATGGTCCTCAGGTGAGCGTAGCCTGCATCCAGCCACCGAAGCTTGGCCTGCCCCACCCTGGGGCGATACTCTATCGGAATGTCAAGAACGCGCAGCCCCATGCGGCTCGCCTTGATGGCGATCTCGGGCTCGATGGAGAAGCCTGAGGACGAAAGCTCCATCATCTCCAGATAGTGCCTTCTTACACCGTACAGGCCCGTAGAATAGTCAGCAGCCTTGAAGCCGTAGATGTGCCGTATGAGCCTCTGGAAGATTGCGTTCCCCAGCCGGTTCCGGCGTGGTATGTTGTTTCTGCCGATTACCCTGGAACCGTAGACGACGTCGCAGGTTTCCAGCGCCTCGTACATCTTGGGAATAGCGTCTGCAGGGTACGTATCGTCGGCATCGATGAAGATGACGTACTTGCATGTTGAGTGCCGTATCCCTGTCTTGAGAGCCTCTCCTTTGCCGCGGTTCTCTTCGTGCCTGATGACCTTGCAGGGAAACCTGGAGGCCACCTCCGATGTTGCATCCTCGGACCCGTCGTCAATCACCAGCACCTCGCAGACGCCGTCGACGGCCCTGTACAAGTTCTCCAGCAATACTGGCAGGCCTTCCTCCTCGTTGTAGGCGGGCACGATAATACTCGTGGTTTTCATAGACTGTATCTTCGCCTTACCAGGAGACGATTTCTCTTCTGAATGCATGATCCCTGTCATCTACTGTCCTTCCGCGTGCCTCTTTCCTGCGCTGGTTGGGGGCACCGGCTATCGTGCGGAGATTCGAAGCTCTGCCTGTTGGAATCGATGATTATGGTTGAGTCAGACTGTTCGCTGGCTTCAGCCTTGAGTAAGCCAGCAGACCGAGAAGGCCGGCCCCGAGAAGGATCGCAGTGGCGAGCTCGGGTAGCGGGTAGCCGGGATCAGTGTCCGGTGACCTCAGGGATGAGCGGCCGTCGGTGTTTA
>JAZFSU010000231.1:0-2574 GCA_036446335.1 Dehalococcoidia bacterium
CTTGAGTCATGGCCTCTACTCCCTCTTTCGAGCCTCGATCGCCTCCAGGAGGGCCTCGATCCTCGTCCTCCACTGGGCCAGCGGAGGCTTGATATAGTCATCCTCCAGGTAGAGCACCGGAAGCCCCAGGCTCTCCATGTAACCTATTATCTCAGGAACGTCTAGCTGATAGGTGTCGCAGAACCGAATCGCGTGAAGCAAGACCCCATCGACATGCCAGTCACGCGCGTAGTCGGCGAGATAGCTGAAGCGCTCCGCCGCCTTGCCCGGCCGGTAGGTGACGGGACAGGTGATCCCGCCGAGATAGCGTTCTGCCAGGCCTTCGATCGCGTTCTTTGCGGGGTCTACGTCCTTCCAGAAGGTACGGCTGCCGGTGCACAGGTCGTCCATTACGATGCTGGCCCCGCATTCTTCGGCGAGGTGGATCATGGTCACGTCGTCCACCTCGCTGCCGATGGCGAGAAGCCGGGGCTTGTCACCCGGGACCGGCGTTCGGCCCCGCACCTCCGCAACCACACCCTCCAGAAGGTCGTTGAACTCCTGAATGGGGACCGTCATCCCCGCCACGAGCACCATGGTCACTTCGGTGCCGGAGACCGGCGGCGGGTCCGCCTTCCTCAGCTCGTAAAGCTCCCGGAGCAGTGCGCGGCTTCTGTTGTGAAGTCGAATGGCTTCAGCCAGATCGTCTTCGGTGGCCGAGCGCCCTGCGTAACCTTCCAGGCCTTCCCTGAGCATATCCAGCTCCTTCCGAAAATACTCGAAGGACGCCGGATGCGTCATGTGGGGAACCGTGAGGCAATGGCTGAAGGACGGATTCAGATGGTACTTCCAGATGTCATATATGCGGTGCATCGCATCGCAGGTGTGAGGAATGACCACGCCATCGAGGAAGTCGTACTCGCCGCCCAGAGCAAGGTCGAAGCAACTGCGCACGTACGGGCAAACAATGGTCTCCAGATATTGATCGACGTGCTTGAGTGGCCTCCCAACCCCACCCTGGATGCGGTAGGGCACGAGGTCCAGTGCAGTCATGAGTTCAGCCGGGACGTAGCAGCAAAGGTACCCGATTGCCTTTCTGCCCTCGGCCGTCAGCTCTCTGGCTCTGGCCGTTCGATTCTCGTAGAGCTCGCGGGCCCTTGCCAGGCCCCGCTGATCAGTGTTAACCACGGATGGCCTCCTCGACGTTCGGACGGATCAGCCCCCCTCCCCCCAACCCCTACGCTGATTGCTCAACGTACTTGTAGACCTCTATGGCAAAGCGGGGGCACATCCACGCGCAGATTCCGCACCCATTGCACTTGTCGGGATGCGCAAACACCGGCAACAAGTATCCCTTCGGAGTGATCTTGTCACCCGGCACTTCAATGCATCCCCTTGCACAGAACTCGGCGCAGTAGCTGCACCCCTTGCAGATTGCCTCATCAATGACTATTTCACCCTTGGCCATTGTTCCTCCTAGCGATGACTCAACTCTTGGCCCATTTCTCAAGGTACCTGTCTTTTGCCTTGGGATTGACCAGCCCGACAGGCCACTCCCCATTGATAACCCTGATTACCTCCTCAGCCGGGCGCTCCATAAGCCCCGGATGCGCCGAGGAGTAAGCGTGAGCGGAATGGCCGGTTACGATAAAGTTGTCCAGCTTCAACAGTGGGTTCTCGGGATTGATCGGCTCCGGCTCCGTCACATCGAAACCTGCGGCGGCGATCACGCCTTCGGTCAACGCAGTATGGAGTGCCTCGTGATCCACGATCGGCCCCCTGGCGGTGTTGACCAGACAGGCCGTCGGCTTCATCTTCTTCAGCTGCTCCGCACCAATCATGTGCCGCGTCTCCGAGTTGAAGGGAGCGTGGACCGACACGATATCGGACTCGGCCAGCAACTCGTCCAGCCCGGCCCTCTCCACATCGAATTCCCGGAACACGTCATCCTCGAGATAAGGGTCGTAAGCAAGAATTCTCAGCCCGAAGCCCTTCGCCTTGGGCAACAGGGCTCGCGGAATTCGTCCGAAGGCGATGAGCCCAAGGGTCTGTCCTCTCAGCTTCGACATCTTCGGCCACATCTCGGCCCCAATGTAAGGGTCGGGCTGCTTCTTCCACCCTATGGTCTTGATTATGTGGTTCAACTGCACCACCCGTCGGGTGCAGGCCAGGATCAGCGCCATGGCGTGGTCCGACACCTCTTCCAGGCAGAAGTCCGGCACGTTGGCGCCGAGGATGCCAAATTCCGTCGCAGCATCTGTGTCCAGCTGGTCGTACCCAACGCCGACGCTGCTCACCAGCCTGAGGTTCGGCAGGCTGGACAGCACCCTCCTTGAGAACGGCTGGTAGGTTGCCTGCGTGACCGCGGCATCGGCGTCTCCCACCGCGGCGATAATCTCATCCTCCGTGGCCTCCAGCGTGCAGAAGTTCTGTCTTATCTCGACATCGACCCCAGCCTCCTTGAACATCCTGGCATAATCCAGTACGGCGGATATCCCCAGGCAATCCACTACTCTAAAGGCCATCGTTCTCCCCCTTGAAGTCCTCTCAAAGGTCGCCCCACCTCTGAATGTAGCTCTTCTTGGCATTGTGATC
>JAZFSU010000232.1:0-3106 GCA_036446335.1 Dehalococcoidia bacterium
AGACGCGGTCAGTTGCTATCAGCAGGAGCTGATCGTCACCCATCTCGTAGGTGTCGCGCACCTTGCCCTGGTAATATCGATTCGGCAGTTCGGTCTCAATCAGCAACGACATGGGCTCGCTTCTCCTTCGTCTTCAACAACCGACTTCCCGCCGTTCATGGTTCGACAGGCTCACCACGAACGGCCGTAGGCTCATCCCCCCTCGTAGTCCGCCGGTGTGGCCCTGTTCGCGTTCCGTTCACCCTGAGCCTGTCGAAGGGGGAGTGTTGCTCTCAATATCGTCCTGAGCGAAGCCTTTGTGCCGTTCATGGTTCGACGGGCTCACCACGAACGGCCCTGGCCCTAGAATGCTGAACCAAGGCTGCCCAGTTCTCTTGCATCAATGCTTCTTTCTTCTTGCGTGACCAGCCCTTTATCTGCCTCTCCCTGGCGAGCGCATTCTCGCGACTCTCGAATTCGCAGGCATAGGCAAGTTGTACAGGGCGTCTGTTGGAAGTATAGCACCTGAGTAGGTCCCGCTGGTGCTCAAACAAGCGCCTTTCCAAGTTGTCGGTGTGGCCGGTGTAGTAGCTCTTGTCCGCGCACTCAAGTATGTAGACCCAGAAGCCTTTCATCCGTATGATCTCTTTGGTGCAATCAGCGTAGCATGCCGTTCATGGTTCGACAGGCTCACCACGAACGGCGCTGCGCCTATTTCCCTTCATGATGTCCCTGCCTTCAGCCCCACTCGGTCGAATGTACCGTCAATGTGGCGGAGGAAGTATCCATAGTCGAATATGGCCTCGAGGTCGGGTTTGGCAATGTGCTCCATGACCTCCGGGTCGCTCTCCAGGATACTGATGAAGCTTGTCCTCTCGTTCCACGACTTCATGGCGTTTCGCTGTACCATGCGGTAGGCCTGCTCCCGAGACAGTCCTTTCTCGATCAGGGCCAGCATCACCCGCTGAGAGAAGACCAGCCCCTTCGTCCGCTCGAGGTTCTCCTTCATGCGCTCCGGGTAGACCTGCAGCCCATTCATGACGTAGGTGAAGATGCTGAGGACGTAGTCCAGCACCAGGCAGGAGTCAGGTAGTGTGATTCGCTCGTTGGATGAATGTGAAATGTCCCGTTCGTGCCAGAGGGCAATGTTCTCCATTGCCGTCAGCGCGTGGCCGCGAACCAGCCTGGCGAGCCCGCAGACGCGCTCGCACAGTTCGGGGTTCCTCTTGTGCGGCATTGCTGACGAGCCGGTCTGGCCTTTCTCGAAAGGCTCCTCGACCTCGAGGACCTCGGTGCGCTGCAGAGCCCTGATCTCGGTGGCAAACTTCTCGAGTGAGCTCGCGATGATGGCCAGAGTGGTCACGAATTGGGCGTGGCGGTCTCGCTGTACGATCTGGCTGGACACTGCCGCCGCCTCAAGGCCGAGCTTGCTGCAGGCGATGCTTTCAACCTCGGGGGGCACGGTGGCGTGCGTGCCAACTGCTCCGGAGATCTTGCCCGCCGCGATAGTTTTTCGCGCCTCCTCGAACCTGTGCTCGTTCCTTCTCATCTCTTCGAGCCAGACGGCGAGCTTGAGCCCGAACGTCGTCGGCTCGGCGTGGACGCCGTGCGTGCGGCCGATCATGATCGTGTGCCTGTGCTCCAGGGCTCGCTGCCTGATGACCTCCGTGAGCCCGGCTAGCCCTTTTGCCAGGATGTCCGCCGCCTCGACAAGCTGCAGGGCGAGTGCGGTGTCAATTATGTCGGAGGACGTCAGGCCGAGGTGGATGAAGCGGCTTTCCGGCCCTATGGTCTCTGAAACCGACTTCAGGAACGCCGTAACGTCGTGATGTGTCTCCTTGAGTATCTCATCCATTCGCTCCAGGTTGCAGCGCGCCTTTCTGATCTCGGGCAGCGCCTCCTTGGGAATGGTGCCCTGCTCGGCCCACGCTTCGCATACGGCGATCTCCACCTGAAGCCACTTGTCAAACTTGTTCTCGTCCGACCAGACCTTTTTCATCTCCGGCCTGGAGTAGCGTTCGATCATTTCTCTCCCCTGCCTTGCCTTCCAGCCCAGCGTGGAAGCCTAGCGTTCACTCAGTTCTTTCCGGTATTGGTCGTAGGCTTCCCTGATCTTGTCATGCTTCAGGCCCAGGATCTCGGCGGCGAGGTAGGCGGAGTTCTTGGCTCCGGCCGAGCCCACGGCCACGCAGGCGACCGGTATGCCTGCGGGCATCTGGACGATCGAGAGCAGAGCGTCGGCCCCTTTGAAATCGCTCGTGGGCATGGGAACTCCGATCACGGGGATCGTGGTCCAGCTTGCGAGGACGCCGGGCAGGTGCGCCGCGCCGCCTGCTCCGGCGATGATCACCTCCAGGCCGCGTTCTCGGGCGCTCATACCGTACTGGCGTGCCTTCTCCGGCGTACGGTGTGCCGAGATCACCGAGACCTCGTATTCGACGCCCAACAAGTCCAGTGCCTCCTGCACAGGATGCATCAAGACGGCGTCCGACTTGCTTCCCATCACTATTCCGACCAATGGCATGGCTATGCCTCCTCTGCGGCTATGTCCTTCCTGTAGTGGGAGCCTTCAAAGCGTATGTGTTGAACGTTCCGGTAGGCCTTCGCCTGCGCGCTGGCAACCGTCTCCCCGGTGGCGACGACGGTCAGCACCCTGCCTCCGGAAGTGCACACATTCCCGTTGTCTTCCTTCGTCCCTGCGTGAAAGACCAGGGCTTCAGAATCGAGGTCTCTGAGTCCGGAAATGGGGAAGCCCGTGTTGTAGCTCCCTGGGTAGCCGCCGCTGGCCATCACCACTCCGACGCAGGATTCGCCGCTCCACTCGATCTCTATCTGGTCCAGGGAGTCGTCGATGGTTGCCTGCATGATGTCCACTAGATCGCTCTTGAGCAACGGCAACTGGACCTGGGTCTCGGGGTCGCCGAATCGAGCGTTGAACTCCAGCACCTTCGGGCCCTCAGACGTGAGCATCAGCCCGGCGTAGAGTACCCCTTTGCAGGGCCGGCCTTCCTGAGCCATGGCTCGCACCGTGGGCTCCAGGATGGTTTTGGTCATGGTGTCGATGAATTCACCGTTCAGGAACCCCGGCGGGCTGTACACACCCATGCCCCCGGTGTTAGGGCCGAGG
>JAZFSU010000233.1:0-3742 GCA_036446335.1 Dehalococcoidia bacterium
GGCCAACCACACACGCGCCTCCCGGAGGCGAGTCACTTCCTCCAGGACGACCAGGGCGCGGAAATCGCTCGGCTAATGGTCGAGTTCATTGCCGCCAACCCCCGCTAGATGGGGGTGATATGGCGGACAACAAGGCGTCGGGGAGGGTGGAGCATTCGCGCCAGCCGGGCCTGGAGCATCTGCTCCAGGCTACACACAGTCTTGCCAAGATCTCGAACACCCTCCTAGCCTGTAAGATGCGCTCTGTCCAGGGACGTCCCACCGTGTGGCCGACAGCTGCCCGATAGCGGAATGGCGAGTTTCCTCCACAACGACTGGCGTCCGGATGTCCGAGAAGCTATAATGTTTGCCCACCCTTACCGAAACAAACCTGCGTCAGGACAGACGCATAAATCAGTGCGCAGCAGGAGCCCAAGCACAATTCAAGGGAGGAAGGATGACCGAAGAGCTGCAGCCCGAAGTGGCAAAGGCCGCGCAGGAGGGGTTTGAACCGACCAAGCTGAAGTCAGGTGATGACCTGGCGCCCGCGGTCAGGCAAGCCATGATGGAGTTCATGGTGCCGGCGATCTCCAGAGGGGTCTGGGAAGGTATTTTCGCTCTTCCTGACGAGGCAAGAGATATCGTCTTCAGGGCAGCCTCGAAAAGGTGCAGTGAGCAGATCTGCAAGTTCGCAGGGTTCGACCCCAGCGAGTTCGACGACGTAGATGAATTCATGGTCAAGTGGGAGGAGGCCTTTGGAGGGATGATGAAGGGCAGGAGGGAAGGTGACACCATCTACTGGGAATTCGCTTCAAGTGCCTGCACAGAGCCCATGGTATTGCTGGGCCTTATCGAGCCAAACCCCAAACTGTGCGAGTGTTCATGTCACATGATCAGGCAGCGTTTTGAGATGGTCACCAAGAGCCCTGTCAAAGTCGAGCTGCTGGACAGTGTTTTGACAACCGGTGCAGACAAGTGCACCTACCTGATACACCTTAGACCCGAATAGAGAGGCTGGCTATTTCGCCAATCCGCCAGCCCAACGCACTGTGCGATGTGAAGAAGGCCTCGATCTGCGACTGCATCCGTGAGCGGACGAGTTGACTCGACCGCTGAACGAAACTGACGCGAAATCGGGCATACTGCCCATTGCCGTGGACGATCTGGAGTGAACGCGGAAGGAGGCGACTCATGGTGCAGAGAACGGATCCGCAGGCCAAGCGAGCCAGCCTGGAGGCCTGGCTGAAAAACAAGTTGCCTTCGGCAGAGAATATCTCGGTCAGCCCGCTGGAGAAGGCCGCTGGCGGCTACGGCAGTGAAATCCACTTCCTTGACCTCAGCTGGCAGGAGGGAGAGCAGAAGAAGACGGAGAAGCTCGTAATCAGGGAGGAGCCTATGGTATTCCGGGTCTTCCCCGAGTACAACCTGGCCAGGGAGTTCGATACGATGAATTCCCTGCAGGACAGCGATGTGCCGATGCCGAAAATGTATTGGCTTGAGACCGATGAGAAGGTGCTGGGGGCCCCCTTCTACATCATGGGCAAGGTCGATGGTGAAGTGATCGATCCCCAACAATTCGGTGATGAACCTCGCGGGCCCCTCTATGAAGCGAGTCCTGAGGGAAGGCGCAGGCTGTACCATCAAACACTGGAAATCATGGCCAAGATCCACAACGTCGATGTTGAAGGACTCGGGCTTGCCCATGGCAAGGCTCCTCAGGGCGGTGCCGATGCTCTCGACCGGCAAATAGGCTTCTACAAGAGTATGGCCGTGTGGGCGGGGGTCGAACCCCGCCGGCTCATCGAGGGCGCATTCGACTGGTTCAATGAGAACAGGTTCGAGCCCGAGCACTTATCTTTGTGCTGGGGTGATGCCAGGCCAGGCAACCTAATGTATCGCGACGGCGAAATAGTAGCTGTTCTCGATTGGGACATGACACACATTGGGTTCGCTGAAACAGACCTGACGTGGTTTCTCGCGGTTGACTGGCTCACAGGGGATAGCGGCCTGCGAGGCGCCCGCTGGGAGGGGATACCAGGAAGAGACGAGATGATACCGGTCTATGAGAGCGCTCTGGGAAGGAAGCTCGAGAACCTGTTCTATCACGAGGCGTTCGCATTCCTGAAACTGGGCATAATCTTCTGGAGGGTCGTCAAGAGCATCCCCGGAGTCCCGCCTGAGTACATTCCCGACAATCCTCCATTATCCAAAGTGGCAAGCATGCTGAATCTGGAAGACCGCATCTGAGGCCTGTCGCCTAGGCAGCGGACTACTTCCGGCCGGGAGGGGACGCAATGATAACGAAGCATGACGAATTCCTCTGCCATCAGATTGTATCCACATTTGACCACGTCGATTCCAGCGATCGGCAATGGTATGAGAGGACGTGGCTCGTAGCACACGCCAATTCCGGGGAGGTCATTGTTGATACCGGGTTCGGCAAGTATCCCAACCGCAACGTGATGGATGCTTTCGGCGGCGTGGCTGTGAGAGGGGCCGCTCAGTACACCGTGCGCGCATCGCGGGAACTGCGCCCGAATATCGACGTCACTGCGGTCGGGCCGCTGTCATACGAAGTGGTGGAGCCACTCAGGAAGGTTCATGTCTGTCTGAAAGAGAATGACTATGGCATAAGCTTCGACATCGAGTTTGAGGCCAGGATGCAGCCTCATGAATCAGAGCCCAGCTTCACTCGCCTGTACGGCGCGGTGATGCACCACGCCTGCCGCTATTTTCAGTTGGGTCACGCCAGCGGAAAGGTTGTCGTGGAAGGCAAGACCTATGAGGTTGACAAAGACACCTGGTGGGCTGAGAGAGACCACTCCTGGGGAATCAGACCGATCGGCGTACCACCGCCGGGAGCATACTGGGCGCGGCCGGACTCCGGGGAACCGGAATCGGGGCTGCAGCCTTTCCCGCAAATAGGGAGAATAGCCTCGCACTGGCTGACCATACAGTTCAAGGACTACGGCCTGATCTTCACGTTCTATGAAGGCGCGGATGGAAGGCCGGCCAGCGTTCAGGGGAAGATGTTTCATCCTGTTGGAGATGCCGGGTTTCCAGTGCCCATCACCGACCTGCGATACCAGTTCGAATACCTCCCTGGGACGCTCAAGGTCAAGTCGCTTGAACTCACGGTAACGACCGCTGATGGTGTCACGAGGGAGATCTCAGTCAAGCCACTCGACAACACATATCACCTCCTGACTGCGGGCTATCTTGGCGGCTACAAGGGTTGGCTTCACGGAAAGTGGATGGGGGCCTATGCCATCGACGGAGAGAAACTGGACATCACGGACCCTCGCGTGCTCGAAGACTTGAGCGGGGGAGTAGATGATACTCTGTGTGAGTTCAAATGCGGCAACGACACCGGCTACGGTATACTGGAATCGGTCGTTATCGTGGCATAGATGACAGTCTGCACCATGCCGGATCAGTGCCTGAATTGAGCGCTCAGTATGCGCCACAAGAGATCGGCAGGGGAGGGCAAATGGCTACAACAGTTGTGACAGGATCAGCTTCGGGGATCGGGGCTTCGATTCGCAAACGTCTCGAGCGGGCGGGGGACGGGGTTATCGGTGTCGATATCAGAGATGCCGAGATTATCGCGGACCTTTCCACGAAGGACGGCAGGGAGGCCGCGATCTCCGGCGTCAAGCGGCGTTGCGATGAAATTGATCGCTTTGTGGCGTGCGCCGGGATTGCAACTGATGCGCGCCCACCTTCCCTTATCCCTTCCGTCAACTACTTCGGAGCGATTGAC
>JAZFSU010000234.1:0-6087 GCA_036446335.1 Dehalococcoidia bacterium
TTCTCCAGGAGCGGCCTGAGCTTTGACACGGCCTCGGGCAAAGGGACTTGATCCCCCGATGCATGGCCCAGGGGCAGATACCATGCCCTGCCCGGCCCGGCGGACAGCGAGATGCCGACCAGCGCCGCCTGCCTCGGGTCCAGCCCCGTCGTCTCGGTGTCAATCGCGAATGATTCGGCCTGTGAGAGAACGCCAATGACTTCGTCGAGCGACTCGACTGTGTCCACGATCCTATAGTCAACGGCTCCTCTGCCCGCCTGAACATGTCCCTGCTCAGGCTCCTCCTCGCCAACCATTGTTTCAGGCAGTTTGGACAGGAGGCTCGAGAAATCCAGCTCACGGAATAGCTCCGCAACCTTGGCTCGCTCGTAAGCACTGACGTGGCACGCGGTCAGGTCGAACTCCATCGGCATATCCGTGACTATGGTGGCGAGTTCCTTGCTTTGCCTTCCCAGCCCTTCGCCCTCGATCAACAGCCTCTGTATCCTCTCCGGCGCTACCTCCCCTATGTGCTCGTACACCCCCTCGACACTCCCGAACGCCTGAATCAGTTTTGTCGCCGTCTTTTCACCGATGCCGGCGACGCCGGGGATGTTATCGGAAGGGTCCCCCTTGAGCCCCTTCAGGTCGACGAGTTGCTCCGGCCGGAGCCCGTAGCGCTCCTGTACGGCCGCTTCATCATAGATGATCGTATCGCTGAACGTCTTCCCCGGGCGGGGCGTCAGCACCCGGACGCGAGGCGAGACCAGCTGCAGCGTATCGGTGTCCCCGGTGACCACGATGCAGTTCATTCCTTGCTCGCTGGCCAGCCGGCACACTGTGCCCAGGATGTCGTCCGCCTCGAAGCCTTCCACCGCGAACTGTGGGAGGTTGAACGCCTCGACCAGCTCCCGCACCCGTTTGAACTGGCGCCTTAGATCGTCCGGGGCCGGAGGGCGGTGCGCTTTGTAGTCCACGAATTGCTCGTGCCTGAACGTGGGACCGGGGGTGTCAAAGGCAACAGCACAGTGGGTGGGCTTGAGGTCGGCCAGCACCTTGAGAAGCATGCTTGCGAAACCATAGACAGCGCCGGTAGGCTCCCCCGTCTTGGCCAATACGAACGCGGGCAGGGCATGGTAAGCCCGGTGGACCAGGGCATGCCCATCGAAGAGGACAAGCAGTTGCTCTTGATCTGACATGTTGCTGCTACGAAAGAAATGAGAATTTGGAGTGGGATCGCTGACCCGCGTATTATATCAGCAATACTGGCGGGGGACTAGGGATGGATCGAAAAAGCCTTTCGGGTCCGCTCTCTTTGGGCCACGCGGGGATCCCGGACGGACAACACACTCGCCCAACATGGGAAGGGCTCGTCACTTCTCCATCGTGAATCTGAATTCGCAGATGTCGTCCCCGTCAGGAATGCGCCGCACCGGGACAATTTTGTCCGACACGCCTATGGCGTCGAGCCACCCTCTGTGCCTTATGCTGCAGGCGCATGTATATTCCGACTCGCCCTTTGACTGCTTCACGGCCTCCCACACGTAGCATTTCTCGACTATGCCGACGCCTTCGTGCTGGGACAATGGCACCATCTTGAACTCCATTACCTCCGGGACCAGGACATGCAAGAACGTGTTTATGACCTTGAACAGGTCCGGAATCGTCTTCACGGCCTCCTTGTCAATTCCCAGCGCGTTCAGGACGTGTCGCGCTTCAATCCTGGCCATGGAGAGCAGCACCTCCTGGTTGAGTTCGTTGGCCTGTTCAACCCCAAGCCTCTTCTTGGACTTGAGAAACCATTGGCCATCGTGCTGGGCCCAACACATCTGCAAGATCGACTTCTGCACGTCAATTGAGACGTCATACCGGTCGTTCACAGCCAACGGCTTGTCCGAGGGGTTCATCTCTACATCTCCACTCATTTATGTTCCCCCTTTGCCGGTGATAGCGATGGGCAACCTCCTGCCGCCCGATTCAGGCAGCGGCAATATGAGCGAATCCACATCCAGGTCCTCCCGGAAGCTGCCCTGTCTGCCCCCCTTGTCAACGAGATCGCGAATGAATTGGCCACGGCAAAGCCATAGGGGGAGCTGGCTGTCGTCGGCTCCGGAGGAACTGAGTCGTGCAGCTACTGTGGAGTAGTGGCGCGGATTCGGCAAGGCGGGCGCAAATCCCGAATCCCACCTCTCCAGGAGACGGCGGGGAATGCCGAACACGGCCAGACAGGACCACCCGCGAAACGGGTGGCGGCGGCAGCGATACACCGGGTCCGGCTGGACGGAATGTGAGGGTGCGAATCCTAGTAGGTGCCCGTAGCCGGGTCCTCACCTGGGTGCAATGTGCGCCACTTGGCGACCAGTTGTTCCTTGGACTCCTGATGACTATCGTCGGTGACGCAGGAATCGACGGGACAAAGGTCCGCACAGCGGGGTTCCTCGTGAGAGCCCACGCACTCAGTGCACCGGTCAGCATCGATCACATAGATCGTGTCGCCCTCGCTTATCGCCTGATTGGGACAGTCAGGCTCGCATGCCCCGCAGGTTATGCAGTCATCGGTGATCTTGTAGGCCATGTTCTCTTCCTCCTCGCAACTTTAGTGGCCACGCTGCCACGCTATTCTGATCGCGCCCGGCTACTTGCGGGCCACGCCGAATTTCTCGTCAAGGGCAACTGCAACATGGTCCGGAACGAGACTGGAGATGTCCCCTCCCAGTTGGCAGGCCTCTTTCAACAGACTCGAGCTGATGAACTGGTATTCCAAACTGGTCATGAGACAGACCAACTCGATATCCGGGTCCAGCTTCTTGTTCATCAACGCCATCTCGAACTCCCGTTCAAAGTCCGAGGCCATCCTGAGTCCGCGCACGATAACAGTGGCGTTGACTTTGCGGGCAAAGGTGACGGTGAGCCCGCTGTATGGTTCCACCCGCACATTGCTCAGGTGGGCTACACTCTTTCTTGCCAGGTTGACTCTCTCCTCAGTGCTGAACATCAGCCGCTTATCAGGGACGTCGTACACGCTGACGATCAGCTCATCGAACAGAGCAGCCGCTCTGTTGGCAATATCCAGGTGCCCGTTGGTCACTGGGTCGAAGCTGCCCGGGTATATGGCTGCAGTCAAGAACCGCTCTCCACGTGTTGATATACCGCGACGCGGCTGTCGCCATGATGCAGATCCTTTATCTGCAGGAAGTCACCGTATCTCTCCCCCAGCGGGACCCGGCGCGAGTGTTCAATCACAATCGTCGAATCCGCTCCTACCAGGCAAGAAGCCACAAGCTTCTCTGCGAACAGGCCAATCGTCGTGTCACTGTACGGGGGATCCAGGAGCAGAATACCGTACTCCCCTTCGAGGACGGAAATGGCCTTGTCCGCGCTCATGCAGTAGACTCTACCCTGTGAGGCCAGACCGGTCTGTTCCAGGTTCTCTTTGATCAAGGCACACAGTCTTGGCTTGCGTTCCACAAAATCCGCCCGGTCCGCCCCACGGCTGAGGGCTTCGATGCCCAGGGCACCCGTTCCCGAATACAGATCTATCACTCTCGACCAGTCGGCAGCCGCCGACTCCAACACAGAAAAAATTGCCCCCCGAAGCATGTCGGACGTGGGGCGCAGTCCCGAACCTCGGGGGGTTTTCAAACGTCGTCCCTTGGCCTTGCCAGCTATAACCCTCATTTACGAGCAATCACTAACGATTATATCAGTGCTTGGCATTTCGTCAAGTGGAGTCGGTGGACTAGGCCTTCACCGCTTCGAGTCGGAAGCTCGATGTAGGAGAGTTTGGTTCCCCTGACAACCATCGTCAGGCCCGTATCACTTCACCTTCAGCGTCGACTCGCAGGAGGGCCGCGAAATCGTACCCCCTGCGCCGGATCTCGTCTGCGCCGCCTTCACAACGGTCCAGGACCACGACTACCTTGACAACCCGGCAGCCCTCCGCTTCCACAGCCTCTATTGCCCGCAAAACCGAGCCGCCGGTGGTAAGGACATCGTCGACTATGCCTACGCGCGATCCCGTCCGGAGAGGCCCTTCGACGCGCTTCTGAGTCCCGTGTTTCTTGAGTTCGCTCCTGACAATGAAAGCGGGCATCGGCTTGCCCTCGTGATGGCTCGCAATGGAAACCGCCGTCGCGATGGGATCGGCTCCCATAGTCATCCCACCTACCGCTTCCGCTCCAGCTTCCACCAGGATCCGGAAGACACTATTACCGATGAGGTAGGCCCCCTCCGGCCAGAGCGTTGCCATCCGGCCATCGAAGTAGCGGGAGCTCTTGATCCCTGATGAGAGTGTGAAATCGCCGTGAAGAATCGCTCTCTCCTTGAAAACCTCCACCAGCCTGTTGTCACTGTCCATGGTCCGCTCCCTTGCCTCCTCGCCTGTATAGTCCGTGCTGTGCTATGTAGTCCTCCACGACCCGGGGCACGAGGTCTCGAATGGAAATGCCCCGAGAAACGCGGCTTCTGATGTCCGTGGCACTGACGTCGATCAGGGGCGTATCCACCATCATAACCCGCTCCGAGGCATTCGGGACGCCGGACTCTAGAGGCCGAAAGTCGATCTTTTCATAGCCAGGCCTCCTCAGCCCGACCAGGCGGCACATATTGACCAGCCGCTCGGGGTCCTTCCATTGGGGCAGCTCCGCCAGTGCGTCCAGGCCCAGGATGAAACACAGCTCTGCTCCAGCGGCAACACCCGACTTCAGCTCTGCTATAGTGTCCACGGTGTACGTGGGCCCTGGGCGGTCGAGCTCGATGGTCGAGACGTTGAAATGAGGATTCAGGGCGGTTGCCAGCATCGCCATCTCCAGCCTGTGTGCCGCCTCGGTTACATCCCTTTCCGCCTTCAGCCAGGGCTGACCCGCGGGCATGAACAGCACCTCCTCAAGTCCCAGCTTGAGCCTCACGTCCTCTGCGATAACAAGATGCCCGGAGTGAATCGGGTCAAATGTACCCCCGAACACGCCAATCCTCAAGTCAATCCTCATGCGGCTTCCTGAGCGGCGCTCTCTTCGGAGACTGAGGCAGAGGCCGGAATACCTTGAACTGCTCCTCGTCCCCCCTCGCCGGAGGAGCTTCGCCTGCTCGTGATACCAACTCCAGCGTTTTCCCCAGTAGCTCGCCCACTCCTTCCCCGGTCGCCGCCGAAACGAAGAATATGGGCATGCCGAGTCCCTCGAACTCCTTCTCGATCTCTGGCAATCGCGCTTTGACCTCGGGAAGATCGATCTTGTTCACGACAATGACCCGCTGCTTTTCCATCAAGGCCGGCTCGTATGACACCAACTCATTCTCGACCGCCCCTACATCCGCGAGAGGCCTCTCCGCACTGCCATCAACCAGGTGGATCAGTACCCTGGTGCGTTCGATGTGGCGCAGGAAATCAAGTCCCAGCCCGTGCCCCTCATGCGCGCCTTCGATGAGCCCCGGTATGTCTGCAAGGACGAAGCTATCGTAGCCTATCTCCACCACGCCCAACATGGGCTCGAGCGTAGTAAAAGGATAATCAGCAACCTTCGGCGTTGCCCTGGATACCGTCCTCAGCAGCGTTGACTTGCCTGCATTCGGAAAGCCCACGATACCGACGTCTGCGATGAGCTTCAAATCAAGGATCACCCACGTGTCCCCACCAGGCTCACCGTCATCGGCAATGCGCGGCGCCTGATCGGTCGACGTTGCGAATCGCGCATTGCCTCGACCTCCCCTACCCCCCCTGACGAGGAGCAGTTGCTCCTCGTGCTTCAGCACTTCTCCGATCCACGTGCTCTCCTCACAGTCCCTGCCTTCAGTACTCCGCACCTCAGTGCCCAGCGGCACCTTCAGAACAAGGTCTTTGCCCTTCCTCCCATGCATGTTCTTACCCTTACCATGTACCCCATTTCCTGCCAGAAACTGCTTTGGATACCGGAAGGCAACCAAGGTAGATGCGCTATGGTTCCCCACCAGATAAACGTTCCCACCTTCACCGCCATCTCCGCCATCAGGCCCTCCGAAGGGTACGTACTTCTCCCTTCGAAAGCTGATGATCCCATTGCCGCCAGCGCCTGCCTTCACATAAATCCGTACTCTGTCAATCAAGCTGTTCTCCTCGTTTACGGTATAACTATT
>JAZFSU010000235.1:0-2314 GCA_036446335.1 Dehalococcoidia bacterium
GAGGCATAGATGAACGCCCTCAGGCACATGAGAAAGGGAGGCCTGAACCTCGTCATCCAGTCGTACTCCGCGTACAAGGGCCTGTTCTACTGGCTGACTCCGTTCAGCTACACCACGAATGTGATGGTCCGTCCGCTGCTCGCCATGGTACTGTTCACGACCCTAGCGAGTTTCGCCTTCGGAGACACGGCCATGCAAAGGCTGGCAATCGGGATTCCCATCCTCGCGTCGAGTTTCATTGTGATGAGTGGCCTCACACAGTCGTACGCTCGCGAAAGAAACATGGGGACTCTTTCTCTCGTCTTCTCTTCCCCAACCAACAGATTCACCCATTTCGTGAGTCGAGCGGCGCTACACTACCCGAACGGCTTGATCTCCTACGGATGCGGTCTGTTCATGGGATGGCTCATAGTTGGGCTGGACTTCAGCCAGGTGAACTGGGCCGTCTTCCTTCTTTCCCTCTTCGCCACCGTTGGCACGCTAACGATGTTCGCTCAGATGATAGGTGTGGTCTCCATCATAACGCGGGACTTTGCGAACCTGACTTACCCGATAGTCAACACAATGACCATTCTGAGCGGCGTGATCATCCCACTTTCATTTTTCCCGACACCGGTTGCCGAATTCGCCAGGTTCCTTCCCATGGTGAATGGGCTCGAGGCCATCCGCGGTTCCTTCACCGGCCTGGCACTTTCGGAAGTGGGTTATGGAGTGGTCAGGGAAGCCCTCAACGGGCTGCTGTTCCTGGCGATAGGATATGCCAGCTTTGCCCTGTTTGAGAAGACCGCCAAGCGCCGTGGCACGCTGGAACTCGAAGCAGGCTAGCAGGGCAATGAAGGTGAACAATGAGTAACCACGCTGTCATCGAATGCAGCAACGTTGGGCGTGTCTACAGCACAAGGACGTTGACTGGCAAGAAAGAGGTCGTCGCCTTGAAGGGCGTGGATCTGAGCGTCGAGCGGGGCATCATATTCGGCTTGTTGGGACCGAACGGTGCCGGCAAGACGACCCTGATTCGGATTCTGGCAACCCTTCTCACGCCGACGACGGGAACGGCGACGGTGGGCGGCCACGACGTCGTCAAGGGAGCCGGCGAGGTACGAAAGCTGATCGGCCTGATCCTGGGAGGGGACAGGGGACTGTATTGGCGGCTCACGGGTCCGGAGAACCTCAGATACTCGGCGGCCTTGAACCACCTGGACCCAGACGCTGCCAAGAAACGCATCGTGGAGCTTCTCGAGGTGGTGGGGCTGGCCGATGCCGGCAAGCGGCCGGTTGAGCAATACTCAAGGGGCATGAGACAGCGGCTCCACATTGCCCGAGGGCTTCTCTCCGACCCGGAGATAATATTCATGGACGAACCCACCATCGGCTTGGACCCCATGGGATCGCAGGATATACGGCGGATGGTACCGGAGCTGGCCCGGCAGGGGAAGACGGTCTTCCTGACGACCCACTACATGCTGGAGGCCGATGAGCTGTGTTCCCGGCTGGCCATCATTAACAATGGCGCCATTGTCGCCATGGGCAGACCCTCGGAAATCAAGCGCAAGTTCAGCCGAATAGCCGTGTTCGAGGTTATCCTCCGCAATACCAGCGCGGACCTGCTTGACAAGCTTGCCTCCATGGCAGAGGTTAGGCACGTTACCACATCATCAGATGGACCCATCCAGAAGCTCACCATCCACGTGGCGGCAGGGGCTGATATCACTGCTGAACTGAAGGACAGCATCGGCGCTGAGAATCTCGAAGCAATGGTCATGAGAGACCCGACGCTGGAAGAGGCCTATCTGAGCATTCTGAGGTAGATTCAGAACCGAGGAAGCCACAAGAATCACCTTCAGAATCCGGTTGGTCTTCATGGGTTGACGGCCCTGGGTGTCGACTCGATGGTGCCCGGTACTTCCGGAAGACGAAGACCCGTGGTCCTGATGGCCTCTATTGGCGGCCTCGGGTTCTTGTGTGATGGCCTCCCTATCGTGCGCAAGCTATGGCGTTGGTCATGGGGCCGCTCTCTGCCCGAGAGATCTCCCCGCTCTAGCCTCAAATAGAACACTGTTCTAGTACTCAAGACCTTCCAACCGCCGGGACAACCTGCAATAGTGTAAGCAGGTATCCGCCATGAACTACATAGCCGTGGGTTGTCTTGGTTTCCTGGCGATCCACCTCGCCGACATATTCTCCCTGCGAAAAGTACCGGGCGCGAAGCCGTTGTCCTGGCTTATCGGCGTTGGCCTGCTCGTCTACGCACTCACGATGCTGTCGCTGGCGCCGGACAAGCTGCCGCTGCCGCAATGGCTCGTCTGGTCGGGAA
>JAZFSU010000236.1:0-17963 GCA_036446335.1 Dehalococcoidia bacterium
CAATATCATCAACATAGACTCGATCGAGGGTGCAACCTTCATGGTTGGCGGCGTGAGACCCTATGCCGTTGCCAAAGCCGCCGTCCAGTTCCTTACCAGGATGCACGCCAAGCAACTAGGCAAGTACAATATCAGGGTCAATTCCATCTGCGCCGGCGCGATTCAAACGGATATGCGCCTGCATGTCAGGTATGACAGGGGCGACAGGGAGAGGCCCGCCGAGCTTGATGACCCGGAACGAAAGGCGTTTGGCCCTGGGATTGGAAGGTTCGTACCGCTGGGCCGCGCAGCTGAACCGAGCGAGATAGCCAATGTAGCCCTGTTCCTGGCTTCAGATCTCGCCAGCTATGTTACCGGGGCTATTGTCATGGCCGATGGTGGTTGGACAGCCTAGCTGACCTTCATTCTACTGACCTTCTCAACATGGACCATGGATCAGACCTCGATCCAGTAGGCAAGCTGGCTGAGGATGGAGACTACTACCAGGAGGAGCAGGATGACCGAGGAAGCAACACAGGAGCGATCCCCAAAGATGTATCGAGTAATAGCAAAGGTGATTCATCAGGAGGGATTCTGTTGGGCGAAGCACAAGGTGGGTGACGAGTTTGATATGGGGGCGGGACCGGGGACAGGTGTGGTACCAACCGGTATGTGTAACTGGGCTCACAGTGCCGTGTTTCCGTTTGCCACGATACTGTGGTTCACCGGAATGTTCCCGTGGGTCAAGGACGAAGACGCGGATACTCATGAGGAAAGGGTTGCCTGCCCGGATGGAACAAACCCTGATTTCAAGGCCAAAGTGATCTTTGCGCTGAGACGAGAGCGAGTGTAGATGGAAGCTGGCATCCAGCTCTGCATCTCGGGTGAAGTGCCGGAAGGCGTTCGGCGGACGGAGTGACTTCGGACGCCCCGCCTTCTGGGCTCCAGTGAGGCCGTCTGTGCTTCTAATGCACAGGACGAGCGAGACTATGGGGAGGAGAAGACATGGCGGAGATTGACGGAGGTCGATTGGTTGCCAAGGTTCTCAAACAGGAAGGAATAGAGTGCATCTTCGCCTTGTGTGGAGGGCACATAGACCCAATCTTCCAGGGATGCAAGGATGAGGGGATAAGGATAATCGACACTCGCCACGAGCAGGCGGCCGTCTTTGCGGCGGAAGGCTGGGCCTGGACGACAGGGAAACCCGGAGTCGCCGTAGTCACCGCCGGTCCTGGTGTAGCCAATGCGGTCACCGGCCTCTGGAATGCATTGGGACGGGGCGCCCCGATAATTGTCTTTGGCGGTAGAAGCCCGCTTCGAGAGTTTGAGCAGGGTTCGCTCCAGGACATGGATTCATTGTCAGTGGCGAAAACGGTCACCAAGTGGGCACGGGCAGGCTATGAGACAAAGAGGATTGCCGAGTATGTCAGCATGGCCTTCAGACAGGCCCTTAGTGGCAGGCCGGGCCCTGCCTACCTGGAGTTTCCCATGGATGTACTTTTCACCAAAGTAGAAGAGTCAGAGATCACGATTCCCGTGGACTACCGCCCGACAGCCGGACCTCAGGGTGACCCCGCTCTGGTGAAGAATGCCGTCGACCTCCTCCTTGGTGCCGAGAGGCCCTTGATAATTGCCGGTAGCGGCACGTGGTGGTCTCAAGCGGCAGACGAGCTTCAAGAGTTTGCTGAGCTTACCAAGATTCCGGTCAGCAAGGGATTCACGTCTGGAGGGCATGTCGGACTGGCACCCGATCATCCACTGTACCTGGCTTCCGGGGTTGGAGACGGCCGTGCTGATGTCGTTTTAGTGCTTGGGGCACGCCTCGACTTCAAGCTTGGGTTTGGTCGCTCCCCCAGGTTCAAAGAGGATGGCAAATGGATTCAGGTCGATATCGAACCTACCGAGATCGGGCGCAACCGTCCCATTGATATCGGTATCATCGGGGATGCCAGGGCAGTACTCAGGCAGATGATAGAAGAGGCCCAGGACAGATGCCAGGGACGGAAGGAGCTGCCCTGGATTGGCGAATGCCGCGAGCTTGCAGAGAAGCGACAGGAGCATAATGAGTCTCAGATGAACTCTGACGCTGTTCCTATCCATCCCGCCAGATTATGCAGGGAGATCCGTGACTTCATCGATAGAGACGCAACCTTCATCGTAGATGGAGGGTACACTACGGGTTGGGCCTCTCGGGCCATCAAAAGCTATCCGTCAGGGCACATGCTCACTTTTGGCTCGACAGGGACTCTGGGAGTAGGCCCGTCCTATGCCATGGCGGCCAGAGTGGCCAGGCCGGATAAGCAGGTGCTTCTGCTCAGCGGCGATGGATCCTTCGGGCTCAACGCGATGGAATTCGATACTATGGTCAGACATGGACTTCCCATCGTCTGTGTCATCGCCAATGACGAAGCCTGGGGCGCGATTGTCTATGATCAGTTGCGCAGGGGACCCGACAGGGTCTTCAACACACAGCTTGGCTTCGTCAGATACGATAGGGTGGTAGAAGACCTCGGTGGCTATGGCGAGGCGGTTGAGAAGCCTGAGGATATTCGTCCCGCGCTGGAAAGGGCTTTTGCCTCTGGCCTGCCGGCCTGTATCAATGTCAGGTGTGCTTTGTGCGCTCTGGATTAACGCGGACGTTCGCCTTTGGCCATGTTCTAACCCGGCGTCTTCTCGGTGATACCCGGGTGCCTCCGTCGGCATGGCGTGAACTGATTAGGCAATGCAGAGTTCACAGCCTTCGGCGACCTGCCGCCATACCTGGCCCAGTCTTCGGGGAGAGGGTCAATAGCTTCCCTCTCTTGCGGAGCTACTGACCGGTGAAGGAATCCGGCATCTGGCTTGCTCCAGGCCAGTGGGCCATGACCAAGTGCGCGCGGTCGCGTACAATCAGACCGTCCTCGTCAAGCAGAAGGAAGGATATGAAGGGTGTTTCCTGGTAGACGCCATTCTTGGTCCACGAGATTACGCACTCCGCGATGACCTGATTGCCTCTGGCGTAGTCCTGGATCACCTGCAGTCGGCGGTCGGGGACAGCCTGCTTGATCGCCGCCTCTACCTCCGCCGATTTCTCGCCGCTGTACGAGACCTTCTGCAGGGGCAACTGAACCCTGTATCTGTCCGGGTGGAAGATATCGCGGCTCAGACCGTTGTTGTACGCGTCTACCCAGGCTCCCTCGATGATTCCCTTGTTGCGCTTCTCCAGGTCCGTCAGAGCCGGCTCGACCTTTCTGTCGTCGTAGCGGTTGAAGAAGACTTCAAAGCCTCCCTTGATCTGCCCTTCGCCGCCCCTGTCTCCTTGGCTGCCTGATGACCTCGCCCGGGTACCGGGCGATGAGGGCCAGTTGACCGGGTCCATATAGACGCGTTCGTTCAGGATGCTGCCGTCAACGTCGTATTGCAGGATGTCCGGAAAGACCGTCTCCTTGAGAACGCCGCCCTCGCTCCAGGTGAGGATCGCCTCGACGATTACCTGGCTGCCGTAAGCCATGAACGACCCCAAGCGCATCGTGCGGTCCGGCGCCCCCAGGAGAATACCCCAGTCGTTTCTGGCAGGTGCCTGGTTGCGGCGGCGGTCATCCATGAGCTGCCATCCCTCGGCAGCCATCCAGGCATCCAGGCCGGCCTGGACTTCGTCCGCAGTCCTGTAGACGCGACCTTCGCTACTCTCCTCCGAGATCGGCCCCGGCTGGACAGCTCCCTGGCGGAAGGATTGAAGGGGCACCTGGAGGCAGCCTTTCCGAAACATGTAGGTGTTGTGAATCGTGGCTATGCAGCCATAGTTGTAGGCGTCCAGCCAGGTTGTCTCGGTGATGGTCTTGTTGCGCTTTTCCAGTTCGGTCAGCTCTCCGTGAGTCACCCCGTCCCGGTAGACGAAGTGCAACGGCGCGTTGTCGAAGTGGTAGAAGTAGTCCAGCGCCCAACCGCTTGTCGTCTCCTGCTTGAATGCCTGCTTCTCCTCGTCGGTCAGCCACTCTTCTACCACCTTGAACCTCCCTCCTATGCTGCTGCGGCACGGGGCGAAATGGTTTCGCCGTGACACATGATAAGACTAATAGCCACGTATATTGGCGCCCTTGATCTCGAACGTCTCCCCGGTTATATGGCTGGCCGCTTCGGAGGCAAGGAAGACTGCCAGATGGCCGACATCTTTGGGGCTACCGGGGAGTCGCAGCGGAGGTATCGGTGTGCCGTCGGCGGCTTGCCTAGCCGCATTCCTGTGGCTCTTCTCCGTGACAATCGCACCGGGGGAGATTGAATTGACATTAATGTTGTGCTCCGCCCACTCAGCGGCCATGGACTTGGTCATGTTGATTACACCAGCTTTTCCCGCACCGTAGTTGGACAGCCTCGGGAATGGGTCAATGCCAACGCACGAGGAGATGTTGACTATCTTGCCACTCTTCTGCTCAATCATCACCTTGGCGGCAGCGACGCAGCAGATGAACGTGCCGGTGAGGTTGAGCTCAATGGTTGCCTTCCAGGCATCAAGAGGGAGTTCCTCCACCTTGCTCCCGCTAAGAGCGTCGCCGATTCCTGCGTTGTTGACCAGAATGTCAAGCCGGCCGAACCTGCCCACCGTCTGTTCGATCATGTTGTCCACCTGCTCCGGTATGCAGATGTCAGTGGGAATGACGAGGGCCTCTCTGCCGAGATCTCGGATTTCGGCGGCTACTTTCTCCAGGTTTTCCCGCTTTCGACTGGCGAGAGCGACATTGGCGCCAGCTCCTGCTAGTTCCAGAGCGATGCCTTTACCGATACCCGTGCCGCCACCGGTCACGATGGCGCTCTTGCCTTTCAGTTCAAACAGGGACATTCAGGGCCTCCTTCTTGCTCTCCTTGTCGCTGGTCGGGTTTTCCCATTTCAGGTCGCGCTGGGAAATGTCTGCCGGCGAACCGGAACACCGGCTGCCATATTGGGCTGCCAGCAGCGGCAGCCAGGATTCGGCTAGGCGAGCCAGCCGCCATCGACGACAAGGGTATGCCCGGTGACATAGCTGGCGGCATCAGAAGCCAGAAACAGGACGGCGCTGGCAACCTCACTCGGTTCACCCGCCCGATTCAATGGGATCCGGCCCTCAGACGCCGTTGATTGCCTGGGAGCAGGCCGGACGGGCCAGTCCTCAATGTGTGCAACCCAGTCCGTTCGCATCGCCCCCGGCGCAACAGCGTTGACCCGGATGTTGTAGCTGCCCAACTCACGAGCCAACGACCGTGTAAGCATAATGATGCCCGCCTTGGATACAGAGTAGCTGGCCGGTGCTGGGAATGCGGTCAGGCCGTTCATTGATGATATGCTGATGATGCTGCCGCTCCTTCTGTCCATCATCCCTTTGACTACTGCCTTGGAGCAGAGAAAGCAGCCCTTGAGATTGACATCAATAACACTGTCCCATGACTCTTCACTGGTCTCAAGCACAGGGGAAACCCTGACAATGCCGGCGTTGTTTACGAGGATGTCAATCGGACCAAGCTCATCCACCACTCTCCGGGCCATGTTGTCGACGTCGCTCTTCTCTGAGACATCAGCCTGGATGGCCAGTGAACGCCGACCAAGCCTGGCAATCTCATCAGCCACTGCCGCCAGATTGCGATCATCAACGTCAACCACGTTGTCACAGACGGCGACATCAGCCCCAGCTTCGGCAAAAGCCAGAGCAATCGCCCGACCCATCCCCCCGCGGCCAGCAGCCCCGGTGACAATGGCCACCTTCCCTTCCAGAGACAGCCCAGGCATGCTCATCGTTCAATCTCCGTTTCTGCGTAGATTGCCACACAGTGATTCTCTTACAGCAGGTCCTGCGCAAGCTCCGGATTGATGATAATGTGCCTCAGCTCACCGTAGCCTCTACCCCCCTCTGCCTGTGTCATGTCGGGTACTGCCTTCTCATTGCCCCAGTAGCGAATTCCTTGCGGCACACCGAGCTCGGTCAAACGGTACCACCGGCTCAGGAGTAGTGGGCTGACCGGTTCTGAAGGGACGCGAAGTGCCCGCCACGTCTTGTAGTGCCTCTTTCCCAGCTGCTTCATTATCTTGCCCTCGCGGACATGCTGGCCGAGGTACCAGTCTTCCCCATCGACGACCCATTCCTTGCCGTCAGCGATGGAAATGTCCGTACGGTAATTGAAGAAATAGACCCAGTAAAGGAAATCATCATCGTCCACCCACTCCGGATCGCCGCCCGAGAAGTTCAGTGGAGTCGCCATGTACCTGTATTGCTGGATTGGCACGTCCCGCAGGAAGTCATACTGGGGCTCTTCGTCAAGGAACATGCACTCGAACTCCCGGAAGCCGGGTGCTCCTCCAGGAGGCGGCGTCCAGAGGTCAGGACTGCCCAGTATTGCTTTCAGGCCCTCTGCGTGAGTCTCGAAGTAGAGGTCGGTGCGGCGGACGTAACGCTTGAACATGTCCGGGTTTCTGGACCTGGGATGCTGTTCTTCCGCCTGCCATGAGATGTACTTCTTCACCCCGGGCAGTTCCCTGACTCTGGGAACGTGCTTACCCAGGTACCATTCTTCGCCATCATCCAGTGACATGCCTTCCGCGTAGTTGAAGATGTGGACAAACCGTATCATGTGAACACCTCTCTGGCTCCCCAACGTCTGCGCGTCGTCTGCATTTCAGGCACAGCCTCGCAATGGATACTCTAGCTGGTTGAAGGTCCAGAATCAAGCTTCCTCAGAGACCGATCGTGCTCTTTTCCAAAGGACAGGCCAGTAAGGAGAGACAGTCAATGGCGGAAGAAACAGTCTGTGTAGGCGTGGATGCCGCAGGAACGCCCTGAACGGGGCGGTCACTGATTCTGGAGAGGTAAGGCAGTTCTTCAGGCACGCCGATAGCTGATCATCAAGGCTGGCCCAGCGTCCTGCCAACTACCGTCCTTGTCTCCAGCAGGGCGACGAGGTGGCGACTGACAGCCAGGTGTCACAGAGGTACCATCTTGCCAGCGACGTGGCAGCTTGTGCCCCTTCACTGCGTATCATAGATGGAAAGCACCGGCGGAATCGGAGGCGACGTGCACTCGATGCAAGGATTCGGCCTGACCGGTAAGGTGGCGATAGTCACCGGTGGGAATGGGGGTATCGGTCGTGGCATTGCCATCGGCCTGGCGGAGGCCGGATCGGATATCGTCATTGCGGCCCGGAACGAGGAGAAGACCGCTGGGGTGATTGAAGAGATCAAGCGTCTGAATCGGCGATGCCTGGGTGTCCGGTGTGACGTACGCAACCGTGATGATATCAAGAGTGCCGTAGACAAGGCACTGCAGGAGTTCGGGGGGTTGAACATCCTGGTCAACAATGCCGGGGTTGCCGATGGTGTGGCTCCGCAATCCACGGCGGAGGAGGAATGGGACAGAGTCATTGACACCAACCTGAAGGGGACCTTCCGATTCTGTCAGGCAGCCCACCCGGCACTTGTGAAGACGGGCGGTGGCAAGATAGTCAACATCGGATCACAGTGTGCCAGCAGCGCCATGGTTGCTCACTACGCGGCAAGCAAGGGCGGCGTGCTTCAGTTGACCAGATCGCTGGCACTGGCCTGGGCCAACGACAACATACAGGTGAACGCAATCATCCCCGGCTGGTTTCGGACCGATTTGACCTCTCCGGTGATTGAGAGCGAACCCTTCTACCGGAGCGTTGTCCGCCGAACGCCGGCGGGACGTTTCGGTGAGCCGAGCGAATTAGCGGGAGTCGCCATTCTCCTGACATCCGGGATGTCTGACTTCATCACGGGACAGTCGATCGTTGTCGACGGCGGATACTCGCTGATGATGTGAGCATGTGCCGTGAGGCAGGCTCGACGCACCAGAGCCACGTCATCGAGATGACTGTCGATGGCCATCGACCAGGCCGAGGACCCTCGTCAACCTGGGAGATGAGCTGCTCTCACGCCCCGTGCCAGCCGCCTACAGGCTGTGCTCTGTCCTGGCGATGACGCTGTCCTGAACAGCCCTGGGCAGTTCCACAAAAGGAGCGACATAGCCGGCTACTCTGACCATGACGTCCTTGTGCTGACTGGGCTCTTCCTGGGCAGCTCTCAGCGTATCCGAGGAGACCACGGTGAACTGGACATGATGTATCTTCTGGTCAACGAGAGTCCTGATAAAGTCAGCGAGCCTCTTGAAACCATAGTCATCATTGAAGGCCGAGGGGTCAAGTCTCATATTCAGTGTTTGTCCGGCGAATACCTCGGCGTTGTTGATCTTACCGACAGACTTGAGAACCGCCGTCGGGCCATTCAGGTCGTTTCCTCGGGTGGGTGAGATTGAATCTGCGAGGGGTTCCCCAGCCCGCCGTCCAGAGGGGAGCGCCCCTATTACCGCGCCCCCTGTCACGTAACCGGTGAGAGGTATCAGTACTGGCATTCTATAGCCACCGCGCGTGTTCCGGTGCTTCGCCACCTCCTGACAGAAGGTCTGCATCGCCCAGACCGTTTGCTCATCAGCGTAATCATCGTCGTTTCCAAATTTGGGTGCGCTCAGCAGCAGCCGGCGCAGGTTTTCGCGACCTTCGAAATCATCGTCCAAGGCATCGCACAGATCACCCATGGTGATCCTCTCTTCGTCAAAGACGAGCTTCCTGATAGCCGTCAAGGAATCGCCGACATCAGGAACGCCATTTGTCCCAAAGAAGGTTCCGAAGTTGTAGCGAGCCCCGCCTGCCTCGCGACTTGTCCCGTTTTCGATGCAGTCCGCTATCAGTGCCGACTGATACGCGGTTGGGTCCATCTCGGCCAAGAGCCGCTCGCCAATGTTGGTGGCTGTTGACGCCTTGTCCGCCAGCCAGGACAGTTGCTTCCTGAACGCCGCCTGCACTTCTCCAAAGGATTTGAACTGCCTGGGGTCGCCCGTCTTGGCTCCGAGTCTTCTCCGGTGGTGCCGGCTCCAGCCATTGGTCAGCACCAGTTCCAGGACTTGAGCAAGCGAGACACCGTGACCTACCGTGTACCCGGAATCCATACCAGGTACAGCCGGTTCGTTGCAGCCAATTGCGCCAGACTCTCTGGCGAGCGCCAGCGTCACCGGCGGTCCACCTATGGTCCCCCGGCCGAGCAGATTGGCAACTATGTCATCGTGATTGAGAAACATGGGATGACCTGCACCCAGCGCGGCGAGCTGGCATGCCTTGATCAGGAAGGCCTCGGGCGTCTTGCTGTGAACCAGCACCCCAAAGTTGGGCTCTGTCAACCTGGTATGCATCATGCCTTCGAGAAACATGTATGACAGGTCATTGGTGGCATCGCTTCCGTCACCCCTGAGACCCCCAACGTCAATGTGATGAGCAGCCCCGTTGAGGGCCGTCGAGGTGTATCCCTCCGGGGTCGTGGCAGAATAGTAGACAAACCATGAAAACCTGAAGAGGAAGCAGTCGATCAGTTCCTGCGCCTCTTTCCTGGTCATTCTTCCTTCTCTGACATCACTTTCATAGTAGGGATAGAGGTATTGGTCGACCCTCCCCGGAGAGATGGCGGCGGTTTCACGGGTCTCCCACCAATGCAGGATGTGAATGAACCAGACTGATTGCAGTGCCTCGTAGAATGTCCTCGCCGGACCTGCAGGAACCCGATCACATACCTCGGCTATCTTAAGCAGCTCTGACTTCCTCCCGGCATCTTGCTCGTCGGCTGCCAGCCCCCTCGCATTGGCGGCAAACCTGGTGCCTATCTCGGCGGCCGCTTCCATGACTATGATCACGGCCTTAAGGAAGGGAATCTTTCGCAGCTCCTCAGGGTCAGCGAGGTCGACCCTACCCAGCCTCTCCGCGGCTTCCTTCTTTATCCCCAGAAACCCCTTCTCCAGCACCTTCTCATTGTCGGCGACAAAGTGGCCAACATGAGTACCTCCCATAGTTCCCATGGCGCCAAAGAGCCCCGAGACTCTACTCTTACGCTTGCCCGCCTCATCAAATACCCTGGCCGCTCTAAGGCCACCAATGGAGCGACGTACTTCTGGAGGGAGCAGTTCGTCATGAACGGAACTCATCCGACTTCTCTCCCACCTGCCCTTCCCCCTCCAGTACGGAATGATCTCTTCCTTCAACTGCTTCTTTTGCTCGTGGCTAATGGATATGGGATTGCGTTCCCTTGTACTGAGAGTATCCAGCCGCTCTTCCAGTGTCGGGTCGATCTTGACCGGAAGCGGGCAGCTTTCCGGCATGGGGTCAAACCAGCCCACCAGGAGTTCGTCGGAAAGGATGTTGATCGGCAGCTCCCTGACAACCGCAGCAAAGACTTTCGCCTTGCGGATTGCCATCGGCTCGCCTTCAGTTTCCTCCATCACCCTTACTTCGATACGGTCTCTGTCAATCGACGCCACAAGTTTGCGGTCAAAATAGCGCTGCCTCAACCTTTCAACTCTCGGGGTTGGCTCCACGGCAAGGACCCTACCCAGTAGGCTACTCTTCTTCTCCAACATCTGTACCATTGCAGTGCGCCTCCTGCGATTACCTACCTGGCCCCTCGTCCCCACAGTAATCAGTAGATGGGTCGCTCGTGCTGAAAGGAAGCCGGCTGCTCACCATCCGACGCGATGGTACGGCAGACCAGGCCGCTCTGTACCAAGGCCCTCTTGCACAATGTTCCTGGTCAGGGCCGGGGCTCCTTCCGAGCGCTAGGTATGGCTACGGCAGGGCCATTCTGAAGCTCCGTGTGGAACTGACCAGACCACGAAAAGGACGAGGAAACTGGCGATTGGAATGGCGGACATGAGCATTCCGGCCCCCTCCATCTGGCATCGAGAGGATTGTGAGCGAGTTTCAACTCATGCCGATCATTCTACGACAACGTCTCGCGCCTGTCAAGAAAGCGAATTGACTCATGATAAGTGTTACCGAAAGCGGTATCGTTGGCACTATGGCGACGCGAAAGAGGTCCGCCAGGGGCGGTTCCTGATGGCTGGCGCCGCAGTGCGGCCTCGGGGGATCATGCAGCGGTGCTCTCTACCTGCCCAGTAGCCTCGCAAAACGCGCCTTTTGTTCATCCGTCATCTTCGTGAAGCTGGGCACACCGAACTCGGTCTTCGGCAGGTCCTCCAATTCGGGTGAAGGCCGGAGTCGTTTGGCAGTGAGGTTGTGGAGACCTCCCCCTTCACGGGCACCCGCTGCGAGTGCCTCCCCGATACCGGGTGGCCATACCGGGCAATTCGGGCGGTCGTGATCGGGTGATCCGCAGGCAATACAGCGTGGCTCCCTCCTCTGAAGGGCCTTCTCAGGAGGTCTCTTCGGACCTTTCCCGGCCGCCACCAGGTCGGCGCGCAGTACTGCTTCGTCGGCGAACCGCTTTACCTGACCCTCCTGGTCATAGACGATCGACGAGGCGTGCGCGATCAGCGCCCATTCCACGGACACGTGGAATCCAGGCAGAGCCAGGCATTCGTCTGGCAAGAACACGCCGCCGCTGACCTTGCCCTCCTTGATCATGAGATGCCAGGCCGCCTTGTCACGTCCCGCCAGAAGGCGCTCAGGCATATGGGTGTACTCCTCGCTGAAGCCCCACCGGTAGGCCCCAAGATTCAGGTCTGCATTCTCGAGGAGCCTGACGCCCGTTTCGACGGCGAACTGACACCACTCAGTGCTGCCGAACTCCCACTTCCCGTCCTGGCTGTCTGCGCTTCCCATAATAGTCCGTCCCCTATTACCTTCGCTGGATCAGGTTGGGGTCTCCCAATGCGACCAGTAGTGAAGCTGGCGGAATGGCACGATTGACACCGGCCAGCGGCAGGTGCCAGGCCCCCAGGCTTCAGCGGTCATTTGTGACTGATCCCCTGATTGGTATGAACTCGCCGGTGATATGGTCGGATGCTTCCGAGGCAAGAAAGACCGCCAGTTCAGCAACATGCTCAGGGTCGGGGGGGAACAGCAACGGCGGTACCGGTGTGCCGTCCTCGTCCTTGTCGGGGGGCAATACACCCCAACGTTTGATCCCTTCGGTCGCAATCAAACCGGGGGCAATGCAGTTGACATTGATGTTGTATCGCGCCCACTCTGCCGCCAGGGACTTGGTCAGGTTGATGACGCCAGCCTTGGCCGCTCCGTAGTGGAGCATATTCGGGGACCCCTTTATGCCAGCCATCGATGAGACATTGATTATCTTGCCGCTCTGCTGCGGAATCATCACCCTGGCGGCGGCGATGCTGCAGAGAAAGGGGCCCGTGAGGTTGAGGGCGATGCCGGCATTCCATTCGTCGGGAGTGAGCTCCAACGGTTGCTTGATGAAGAGGGCGCCACCAGCGTTGTTGACCAGGATGTCCAGCCGGCCAAACTTGTCCACCGTCTGCTTGACCATGTTGTCCACCTGCTCCGGGACGGTAACATCGGTGGCAATGGCAAGGGATTCCCTGCCGAGAGCCGTGATCTCAGCGGCAACCTCGTCCAGTCTCTCCTGGTTACGGCTGGCGACGGCGACGTGGGCGCCGGCTCTGGCATACTCCCTGGCGATACGTGTACCGATTCCACCGCCGCCACCGGTAACAATGGCAATCTTGTCCTTCAGTTCGAATCTGGACACTCGAGTCCTCCCTGTCCCCGTTTCCGAGTATTCACCGGACTGACGACCACCACGATGTCCGTCCCGCCGAGGTATGGATCAGGCAACTGGACAGTTCCACTTCCAACTCCCGACAGGGCACGGAGAAAGCGGAGACGTGCCTCGTCAACTCTACCTATGACCCGCGGGGCGTCTCCGTGGCCGTGGAGAGCTCGCGTCCCGGACGTTCTCCCTCCGTTCGTGACTGCTCTTTGAACCTCTTCACCCCGGCTTTGAATGCCGCGACATTGACTTCCCCGGTACCCCTGGGCGAGAGTTCCTGAATGACCTGCTCAACCGTTGCCAGACGCACCGGAATCATGTCGGTGGCAACGGTCGCGCCGAGCATCACCATGTTCAGCGTGAGGAGACGCCCCACCTCGTTCTGGGCAACATCGCTACCGGGGAAGACCCTCACATCCCTTATGCCGGCTCGCTCAAAGCCCTGCAGGATCTTCGTGATCGGGGAGGCGTCGGAATCCCCGGCCTTCGGTTGAGCGGCGCTGGCACGTCGTCTCAGCACTCGGTCGTTCAGTATGACCAACCCATCCTGTCTCGCGTAGACGAGCCCTGCCTTGAGCCCCTCGGTGGCTTCAAAAGCAACCACCAAGTCTGCTTGGCCCTCGCCAATCATCAGCGAAGCTACGTCCTCGCCGACTCTAATCTGAGTACTGGTGGGCGCATTTCGGTGCGTCAGTGCCAGCGAGTCGCTAATGATGACCTTCTTGCCATCGGCTACCAGGGCAGTGGTGAGCATTTTGCCCGCCATAACTATGCCCTGTCCCGATAGTCCAGCTATGACCAGGTTCAACTCCCTATTCATTTGCCCGCCTCGACCTCTTCGATATTGCCATAGGGGCAGACCTGAATGCAGACCTTGCACCCGGCACACATATTCTGATCCACAGTAGGATGACCGTCCTCGGTGACGATTGCCACGCAGGCGAAGTCCTCCACGCAGCGTCTACATATCTTGCACCTCAGGCACCGCCGGGCCTCAGCGATCGCCTCCTGCTCAGTGAATCCCAGCTTGACCTCATCGAAGCTGCGAATTCTCTTATCCGCCGGCAGTTCGAGCACCCTCTGCCGTTCTCTAGCCAGCGTCCCCTGGGGCAAAGTATCGGCGCCAGTCACCGGGAGTGCGGCAGCTTCTCCGCCACGGCCTTCGACGGGGTCTTCCCCCCTGAGGTAGCCATCGATGCTGGCAGCTGCCTTGTTGCCGTCGGCGATCGCTTCAATCACGGTAGCTGGTCCGGTTCGAACATCGCCACCGGCGAAGACACCCGGTCGAGTTGTGGCCAGGGTCGTGGGGTCCACTATCAGAGTTCCCGCATCAGTAGTTTCTATGCCACTGCCCTCAGCCAGAAGGGACAGATCCGGACTCTGTCCGATCGCTGGTATTACCGTGTCGACGTCCATCTCGAATTCTGAGCCTTGGACGGGGATTGGCTGTCTTCTCCCGGAAGCATCAGGCTCTCCCAGCTCCATGCGGGTGCACTTTAGGCCAGCCACTCTGCCATTCTGTGAGAGGATTTCTGCAGGGGTAACCAGATACTCAATCCTAACTCCTTCAGCCTCCACTGTCTCAATCTCTTCATCCCTAGCCGGCATTTCCGCCCTTGACCTTCGGTAGAGAATGGACACCTCACAACCCAGGCGAACGGCACATCGCGCGGCGTCTATGGCCACATCCCCCCCACCAATCACGGCGACCCGTTTCCCGAGCTTTACTTCATTGCCGAGGTTGACATCCCGCAGGAAAGTGACTCCGTGAAGAACGCCCGGTGAATCTTCGCCAGGAACGCCTAACTCTTTACTGGTGCAGGCACCTACGCCAATGAATATTGCCTTGTAGCCTTGTTTCCAGATGCTGTCCAGCGTCAAGTCCTTACCCACGGCAACGCCTGTCTTGATCTCTACGCCGAGGTCCCTGATGTGGCCAATTTCGGCCTGGACCATCTTCTGCGGCAGGATAAACTCAGGAATGCCAACGGTCAACATGCCACCGGCGACATCTGAGGCTTCAAAGACGGTCACGCCGTATCCCCGGTTGACCAGATGGTAGGCTGCCGTCAGTCCTGCCGGCCCCGAACCGACAATGGCGACCCTGCCCTCTCTGGTTCTGGGAACAGGCGTCGGCTTTTCCAGCCCATTACTGAATTCATAGTCAGCGACAAACCGCTTGAGGTGATTGATAGCCAGCGGCTCGTCGAGCTTACCCCGCTTGCAGTCCGTTTCGCAGGGGTGGTGGCAGACACGCCCGCAGACCGAGGCAAAGGGGTTGTTCTCCCTCACGATCTGCAACGCTTCCTTAAATCTGCCCTTGGCAATCGCCCTGACGTAGGCCTCGACATCGATATGTGCCGGACATGCCGCCTCGCAGGGGGACATCTCCACTGCCCATGACAGGCACTTATCCCGGTTAACTTGAGATCGCACGTCAAATATGAGGGCATCGGCGGCCCCTTTCTGGCGCTGGGCAACGACGGCGCAAGTCCGCTGCGACACCACTACGGACACCCCCTTCGTGGTAAGAGCCTGCTTGAGGGCCTCGGAGATCTGCTCCTGGTCGTAGGGGTCGACCGTTGCCACGAAGTCAGCCTGACAAGCCCTGGCTATCTCCGCGATATCCAGGGTCTTTGTCAGATCTCCGGCAGCAGTAATGCCAAAGCCACCCGGATGTGGCTGATGCCCGGTCATTGCCGTTGTTCTATTGTCCATTACATAGAACAACACGTCGGACTTGTTGTAGACTGCTTCAACCAGTCCCGACATGCAACCGTGGAAGAAATTACTGTCCCCGGACAGGACAACCTGCTTGCCCTTCAGCCCCGCGTGATACAGGCCAGCCGCCAGATTAATGCCGGCCCCCATGCACAAGCCCGGGGCTCTTTCCCCGGTCGGTACTCCGCCGCAACAACCATCGTAGCTGAAGAATCGCATGTCATCAGCCATACCCAGTTGCTCACTCACGTTCTTCAGGGCATAGGCTGCAGCCGGCCCGGGGCAGCCGGGACATTGGCCCCCAACCCCACCACCAGGCACAGAACTCTGGAGAATCTCTTGCCGTTGCCGCATCCTTTCCGCCGAAGCTGGAGCCCCGTACTCCTGGCCGATGAGCTTTGCCAAGGCAGGGCCTATCTGGTGACTCGCCAGCTCCCCTGAAAAGGGGACGTCCGCCGTCAGTTTGCCCAATATCTCCGCATGGCTGTCCATCCCAGCAGAGATGGATCTTACCTGGTTCTCTATGATGGGCTCGATTTCTTCCACTACCAAGACAGTTTCGGTCTCGTGCAGCAACCTCTCAATCAGCCCTCTGGGCAACGGGTACGTTATGGCCAATTTCAGAGTCGCTACCTCCTCAGGCCAGCCCAGGTTCTTCAATGCCTCCATAGTTTCTCGATATGCCAACCCTGAGCTAATGACACCCACCCTGGATTGGCCACTGATTGTCAGCTTGTTGCCCTCGAAGCATTCCGCGGCTTTCTCCGCTTCTTCCCGAGTTGCCCAACCCTTGGCCAGTTGTGACTGCGGCGGCGGAACCTCGCCGTGGAAATGAGCGTGAGCCCAGCGGGAAGGTCCTGAGTGCAGACCGTGGCCTTCAATTTGCGGATGGCTCAACTGCTCCGCCCTATAGTGTGGTGTCCTCTCTCTGACCTCGTGCTGAATCCTTCCCAGGACCACCGGCTCTCTGGCATATCCGTGTCGGTACATGGCCCTGACAAGGACTGGGAGGTGCAACTTCTCGGAAAGCTCGAAAGCCGCTGCCGTGAAATCCTTAGCCTCCTGCATGGTGGAGGGCTCCAGAACCGGTATCGACGAGTATATCGCCAGAGCCCTGATGTCTTCGGCGACCTGGGTGGCCGACATATCAGGGTCGTCATTTACGATCAGCACCAACCCGTCCGGGCTGAAATCAAGCGCGCTGCAGACAACCGCGTTCAGTGCCACATCCAGGCCTACGTTCTTGAAAGTGGTCATGGCACGAACACCGGTAAGCGTCGCGCCCAGTGCCACCTCGAAGGCGCACTTCTCATTTACCGACCACTCGACATGCATCGATGGGTATATCCGCGCCGCCTCGACCAGATTATGTAAAGTATAATGCATCGGAGAGCCAGGATAACACGTCGCCACCCTGACACCGGCCTCAATGCACCCTCTGGCTAACGCTTCATTGCCGCTGAGCAAGACAGTTTCGCCGGCGGCATCCTTGGCAATATCCGGGGAGGAGTACTTCATAAAGGTTGGCGCCGCATATTGCTCGACGTCCGTTGTGGTTTTCGCCGTCTTCGTGTCTCCCACCATTGTCTACCCCCCTAAGGGTCCTCTTGATGACTTAGCGATAGCATCCATCGGGCGACGCCCAAGGATGGCGATTGCCAACTCTTGTTTGCACGCGTCCGTTTGCCGCGTATTCAGACGAGTAGAGGCCGGCGAGAAAACAGGCGGCCTCGTAGTGGCTGAGGTCGATGCACTACCCCTCGCCGGCGCGAGACCGGTGTCGCAAGGCCTCCAAGACCGGCTCGCAAGATCCCCCAACTCACCGGTGTGCGATGGCTCGCGGAGGTCGCACAGGACCCTCATCGTGCCCGGACTGTCGGGGCCACTACTGGTCGGCTCAGTGCGCTGTGCAGAGCTGACCTGTCCGTTTGTCAGTCCATTGTCCGATCGTTCCCCGAGGATGGGCCCTGCTGTTAGCCCGATTACCCCCAGAGCCCCGGTCACG
Organism: Dehalococcoidia bacterium; assembly: GCA_036446335.1. Lineage (GTDB taxonomy): Bacteria > Chloroflexota > Dehalococcoidia > SZUA-161 > SZUA-161 > JAZFSU01. The sequence continues at coordinate 17,235 of JAZFSU010000236.1, forward strand.
GGAGGGGGTGGCAGCGCCATCTAAGCTGGTAGATGGGCGTCCAACTCATCCCCAGCACCCTGGTTTCCCCCAGCAGGGCCCATCTTCGGCGCCGAATCAGCAGCCAGTCCACGTCATTTGGGTGGAATTGCCAGTTCCATCAGCCGGCTACGCAATTCTGGCTGACCGGGATCTCAACTCTTGCCGATTCTGAACATCTTGGTGCCACATTTTGGGCAGACGCCCTGGGTTGCCGGCTTGCCATTCTTCATCGTGATGGCCCTGGCGTTGCTCATCTCCCGCTTGGTGCGACACTTCACACAGTAGGCTTCCATACGACCCTCCCCCCAGTTTCACGGAGCCTACGACATTCTGCTCCGCATGTCAAGCGACATGCGCGCAAGCAATCGTCTGGCTATCCTGCAAGGCTAGCACCTTGACCACGTCCGACTGGAGAAGCTCTTGATCGTCACGGGTGGAGCGGCCAAGAATGTGGGTGTAGTACCCTATGTCGAGAAGCAGCTGGGTGTGAAGACAATCGCTGTTCCTGAATCTCAGATGATAGGAGCGTTGCGAGCGGCGCTGCTTGCTGGTCGCCGCTTGAGAGCAGGTCACACATCCTTGGCTGCCTGAGTCCAACACGCCGGTGTGCAACTCACGCGCAGAGGCGTGCCGGGGGCAAGAGAGGCGGATGTCTTTGTGACGAAAGTGAAGGTGTGCTAGAATACCTGACACGCGGCCCCTTGCGAA
>JAZFSU010000237.1:0-3058 GCA_036446335.1 Dehalococcoidia bacterium
GGCGGAGCCTCAAGCGGGCAAGTTGATCAGATTCGCAGGAAATCCTATCCTCAAGGCGCTGCCGCAACACGAGTGGGAGTCCAGCTATGTGTTCAATCCCGGCGCGATCCGAATAAGGGACAAGGTGTATCTCGTGTATCGCGCGTGCGGAAAGGACGAGGTCTCGCGGTTGGGCCTTGCCACGAGCTCAGACGGCTTGCATATTGACGAGAGGCTGGAAAGCCCAATATTCTGGCCCGAAGCTGACTGGGAAACGAGAGGGTGCGAGGACCCAAGGCTGGTCATGGTAGGCGAACGCATCTACATGCTCTATACCGGCTACGACAGTGTGACCGCGCAGATCGCGATGGCGTCGATCAGCGTGGACGATTTCGTGAGCCGCCGCTGGGACAAGTGGACGAGGCACGGCCTCGCGTTCCCCGGCTTCGACGACAAGGACGCTACTCTGTTCCCGGAGACGTTCAATGGACGGTACGTGATGTACCATCGGATCGAGCCAAGCATCTGGGTCTCCTCCTCGGACAGACTGGAGTGCCCCTGGCCCCGCGAAGATCACCGGATACTGCTGGGCCCGGGATCAGTAGGGTCCTGGGATGGCCTGAAAGTCGGTGGCGGGTCCCAGCCCATTCTGACCAAACACGGCTGGCTCATCATCTACCACGGCGTTGACCATGATTGGGTCTACCGCCTGGGTGCATTGCTGGTGGCACCGGATGACCCCGGGCGGCTGATCTATCGCTCTCCCAATCCCATACTGGAGCCAGAGGAAAGCTACGAGCTGGGCGAGGCCGGATGCTACGTCCCCAACGTCGTGTTCACGTGTGGCGCAGTCCCCCTTACGGACAAGACGGTGCTGGAGGACGACGACGAAATACTCGTCTACTATGGTGCCGCAGATACAGCGATCTGCGTAGCCACGGCGAAGGTCGCCGACCTCATCCCCGAGGAGATCAGGCTGGGCAGAAAAAACGGCAGACTGCCGGCGTGACAGACGTTCCCAAATTGCCCTCCCAGCTACTCCCCGATACCATTGCGCAGACGATGCCAAGGCCGCATTCAGAAAGCCATCCTCGAAATAGTCCGGCGTCCAACCCCAATAAGCGCAGAGCGCTGCAGTGATGATCAGGGCGGCTTTAACACAAGTCTACTTGACAACGGGCCACCCATAGGCCTATCATCGTTTAGGCCTTCTCCGGCTCTCCCGCGAGTATCCATATTCACTTGCGTGCCGCTCCCTCTCAGGCAATGGCGCACGGGCTGGAAGCTTCTCATTTCGGGAAGGGGTGAGACTATGATCATTACCTTCGTGTCACCTTTCAAGCCAATAATCTGCGGAATCGCCGACTACACCGACTTTGTCACCAGGGAATGTCCCGCCGGCAAATGGGCCGTGCTGTCGTTCAATCTCAACGACCGCGAGGCACCGCTCAGCCAGGAGCATCCATCCCCCACGACCCCTGTCTGGTATGTCATACCCAGCCGCACCACTTTCACCGCGACCTCCATACTCGAAGGACTAGGGTCGGATAGAGACCAGGTCATCTGGTTTCAACACGAATTCGGCATCTGGAGAGACAACGCCAGGTTTGTCGACATGCTCGCTGAGCTGCCCAGAGTGAAGGTGGTCACGCTCCACTCGCTTCACTTCCAGAGTCATGAGACGGTCTACGGACTGCGCAGGCATGAGCACCTGTTCCTGAGCCAGCTGCTGCCTCACACTGATGCAATCACAGTGTTCAGCAATGGCGTTCGCAGGGCAGTCCTCAGAGCTTTCCCCGAGTTCCACGAGAAGGTGCATCTGCTCCAGCACGGCACCCATCTCTTTCCAGGACTGGCCACTTTGAGCAGAGCTCAAGCGAAGGCGATGATTCACGACTACCTGGTAGATGAATCACCCTTGGATCAGGAGAGCAAGAAGCAGCTGAGGGAGCAGCGGGTGTTCCTCGATCCGGGGACAACGGTGTTGGGCGGTGCCGGGTTCATCACTGCCTCCAAGGGGATTGATCTGCTCTTCCACGCCTGTGATACTCTGCAGCAGATGCTGCCCGAGCGCAAGATTGCGGCCGTCTACGTAGGCCTCTTGCGTGAATCAGGAGGGGTGGAGGACAGCAGATGCGCGGAGGCGTTGAAATCCAAGAGCAGGGGCAAGCAGCATTTCCTCCTGGAAACCTATCTCCCGGCACACATGCTTCCCGTTCTGCTGAGGGCCCTGGATGTCTATTTCTATTGGCCGACTGATTGCACTCAGAGCGGCATCCTGGCACATGCTCTAGGCGCTGGAGCCACGATTGCCTGCCGGGACATGGAAGGTGTCGGCGAAGCAGTGCGGATTGCCGGAGGTCTGACCAGTCATAAGTTCGGCGACCTCATAGCTGGAATCCAGCGCTTGATTCTCGAACCGGGGCTCGGGGATCAGGCATCGGAAAAGGCATCAGTATATGCGCAGAGCTTCTCATGGAAGAACCAGGCTTCGAGGCATTTTGAGCTGGCGGAAGAGCTTTGCCGCTACCGGGTTGGGGGCTTGGCTACAGCTTCTCCTCCCGCGCCCGATTCCAGTGCCGATGGCGAGCCCTCATCCGTAGGCTGACACGCGGTATCGCCCCCTGAAACGGCCTCGAGGGGCCGCTATCCGAACGCCTCCCGACAGCGCGCCAGCTGCCCACACAAGATGCCGGTGGCTTCACACCACATGGTTTATGCTACAATGCGGGGCAGCAGGGAGTTGAAGCCCTCAGGGAGGAATCGCCCCCATGAGAGTACTCATCGTCCACTTCCGCTCCGCTCCGCCCACGGCCGCGCAGGGCCAGTGCATTGATGTGGATCCGCAGGACTCGGCGGGGACAGACGGTGTCTCGCTGGAGATGGCCAAGCGTCGAGCCCTCCTCGAAGAGATGGGCCACGACGTGGCGGTCTGCTCAGCATACGACTGGGCGGAGTTCCCCGTGCCCGCTTTGGAATTCGACTCCGAAGGCGCGACTAGTGTAGTGCGGGACCTCTTCGGGGCGAGCATGGACGACTGCGCGGGGGAGAGCGAACTCAAAGCCGAATTCGATTCCGC
>JAZFSU010000238.1:0-6847 GCA_036446335.1 Dehalococcoidia bacterium
TGCCCATCGTGAGATGATATGTCGGCGCAAGAGTGGCCGGATCGAAGTCCAGCGAGGCGTTTCTCATGCCAGGCGTCGCATGAGCGAAAACCTTGAGATCGCTGTAGTGGGTCGTGGCCACCACCATCACCCCTGTCGCGAGGAAATGCATCAGGATGGCCCGTGCCAGGGCAGCCCCTTCGCTAGGATCAGTGCTGGTCCCCATCTCGTCCAGAAGCACGAGGCTCCTCTCAGTTGAGTTACGGATTATGTTGATAGTATTGCCCATGTGCCAGCTGAAGCTGGAAAGCGTCCGCTCGATACTCTGCTCGTCGCCGATATCAACGAATATACTGTCGAAGATCGGGATGCGACTTTCCTCCGAGGCGGGAACGGGCATGCCGGCCAGAGCCATGAGCGTCAGAAGCCCAGCCGTCTTCAGAGCCACGGTCTTTCCTCCGGTGTTAGGCCCGGTAATAACAAGGATCGAGTAGTCAGCTCCAATCTCGACCGACAAGGGCACCGCCTTCTCCTTGAGCAACGGGTGCCTGGCATCAACAAGCCTCAGCATGCTGGCTTCCGGCCTGTCGCCGTCCCGGCTGCCCACGCCGATGGCGGCGACCTGAGGCACGTTGGCTCTCGCATCGCCAGCGTACCTGGCTTTTGCCAGCGCCAGGTCCAGTTCAGCGATCAGGTCCACGTCCCGCGATATCTCCGCCTCATTGGCCCCCACTTGAGCGCTCAGGGCTCTGATAATCCTCTCGACTTCCCGCCTCTCCTCAATGGCGACTTCGCGAAGCTCGTTTCCCAACTCGACAGTCGTCCACGGCTCGATGAACACCGTAGCCCCGGTGTTGGAGACATCATGGACTATGCCCTTGACCTCTTTCCGATGATCAGCCTTCACAGGAATGACGTAGCGCCCTTCCCTTTCATCGATAAAGGCCGCCTGAACGAACTTCCGCCCGCCGTCGGACTTGATTATGGCCTCCAGACGATCGAGCAGTTGCTGGCGCGCTTCCTTCAATCGATACCTCAGATTCGCCAGCTTCGGGGAAGCGGTATCCAGGAGTTCCGCCCTCAGCGTGAAGCATCCGCCGATCTCGTCCTCGAGCTGGGGCAGGTCCTCGATCCGCTCCGCTATCCCCCACAGTGCCGGAAGCTCAGCCGCCAGCTTCCGTATGCCGGTGCGTACGTGTCGGGCGGCTGCCAGGGTAGCCTGAATGTCGACAAGGGCGCGGGGTTCCAGGACCTTGCCCCTCGCTGCCGTCGCGACGGCCTCCCTCACGTCGAGGGCTCCGCGCACTGTAAAGTCCGGCTCAAGAGAGAGGAGGTGACGCGCCTCCGACGACTCCATCAACAAGCGAGAAATCAACTCGGAGTCTGACGACGGCCGCAGACCTAGAGCGAGACTCCGGCTGGCCGAAAAGGACGTGTAGCCAGAGAGAATCTCCCTGATCTTGGGGAACTCCAGCATCTCCAGGCTCTTGTCATCCATAAGACTACGCCTCTGAAATGGCCAACATTGCAGGCACCATTTTAAGCAGTTGGCCGGAGGATTTCTACCCTTCAGCACTGGGGGTAGTGTATCAATTTGAAGTCAAACTGACTAATTCGGGGCAATTGAATTGAGGGGTGAGAAGAAAGACCTAAGCAAACATCTATTGAAATAACATTTCTACAGTGTCCATTGGTATGAACATTCGTGTTCGACTACTGCCGTCGTCCAATACTTGAAAATCATACTTTGAATAGAACTGTTCAGCGTTTTTGTTTAGGCAGTCAACGATAATTGCGTAGCCTCTCAGACTTGAATTGATTTTCCAAAGGTGCCCGAGAGCCTTTATTAGTGTGATCTTCCCCAAACCGTAGCCATGGCACTCTAAACGGACAGCCATTTGCGCAAGTAGAAACACTGGTACAGGATAATGCGGTAGTTCTTTTGAACGAGCTTCCGGCAGGGTTTCCCTGGCAATGGAACTAGGCGCAATTGTATAGAATGCGCAGATAGGATATTTGCCATCAGAGAGTGGGGTGGAGGCTGCCAGCAGCATTGTCGTGCTAACTCCTGCCTCCATATGCTTAGCTGCATGAGTTCGAATAAAGGCGTTTAACTCGGCTTCACCACAATCAAATGAGGCTCGGTCGTGTATAGTCCTGTCAAGTTCTACAAATTCGTCAGCCCAATTCACTTAATGCCTTGCTTTTTGGTGAAAGCCGCAGCGTCCGACAAAGCCTTATTGGGTTTTCGTACTTCTTTGCAAGCATCTACAAAACGATCAAAAATGTCGTCTTTAATAGTGATACTTTCATGTTGGGCAATCACCGCAGTTGCATTGTCATCCATAAGTTTGGAGACGTACTCAGTGAGGCTTTTCATTCCAAGCAAAGCAGACGCTTTCGTTGCCTTTGCTTTAATATCTTCTTCTAACCTCATATCGAAGCGAGTAGTAGCCATCTTTGTTTTCCTAAATCAATTGTGTACGGAGCATAACCGTACATTTGCGAATTATAACCCCTATCTGCATATATGTCAATAGGGGTAGTCTGATGGCCGTGTCGTCGTCGGCCCAGCAGCCGGGGCACGGCGCCCTGAGTGAAGCCAGAATTGTCTGCTGATTGAGAAACAGAGAGGAGGAATTCCGAGGATGATTATTCGTCGCCTTTTGCCGCCGCCGAGCAATCACGAATGAGATGCAATCCGCCTCCAGCGCGGCTCACGGCGACCCGCTCGCCCAGCGTGCCTTTATCGCAGCCAGGCGATCCTGATACTCCGCCTCCAAACCTTCCTTCACCCGAAGCCATTCCGGAGAGGTCTCAGTCGCCGGCTTGACAGCGGAACCGGATATGCCTTTGGACTCCAGTTCCTTTCTCTTGCCCTCTGCCATCGCGTCCAGGTTACCGTGACTGGCCCCGTCCGCCGCAGCCAGGTATTCGCCAAAGAGCGCCCTGATCCCCTGCACGGCTTCCCTGTCTCCCGAGAAATGCTCGATCGCGGCCAGCGTCCTATCCGACCCGCCATCTTGCGTTATGTCAATGGTATCGGCAAGGCCTGCCAACAGATGTCTGATGATCGTTGCGCGGTGCTCCTCGTCCCGTCCCGCCACCTCCGCTTCAACGTCACCGAGGGGAAGGCCGCCCAGATAGCGCTTCGCCAAGGCTTCCCCTGCGGCCTCAAGCTCTTCCTCCTTCAACCGCTGTTTCTCCCCCTCGGAAAGGGCCCCCAGCCTGTCAGCCTTCTCCATTGCTATGTCAAGTGCGCTCTTTATCTTGTCACCATCGCCGGACATGTCGCCCTCCATCACAGGTACGGGAATATGCTTCTTCTAATGATGTCAAAGTTCCGCTGCACCTCATCCCGGCCCTGAATGATCCCCGGGCTTCCGTACTGATGACCCGTGAATATGTATTCGATGTCCAGGAGCGCAACTCTCTCGATGCTTTCCTTGAGCATCTGTGCACTCCCGCCGGGAATATCCACGCGTCCCGTGCTTCCGGAGAAAATCAGGTCGCCACCCATGAAGACCTTTGCATCCGGCCAGTAGACCCCGATGTGGCCCGCCGAATGGCCGGGCGTCAGAATGATCGTGGCGACCAAGTCTTGGCCCAGGCGCAGTTCTCCCTCCGACAGGTAGAAATCCGGATTCAGTTCCGGCATGTCAAAGCCCATCTGTTTGATGGCTTCGGCCATCTCACCGCTCATCAGCTTGAGGAAGTCGTCATCGCCCGCGCTAATAGCGACCTGCGCTCCGCTTTGCCTCTTGATCTCCTCAGACGCCCCGTAGTGATCAGGGTGCGCATGCGTGTTGATAATCAGGCCTGTGTCCTCAATCTTGAGTCCGTCGCTCTGAATTCCGGCAACGAGCCGGTCCAGGCAGTTCCGTTTGGTCTCGTTCGTCACCATTCCTGGATCGACAAGGACGTGTTTGTTCCCAGGCAGGGCATTGGCCACCAGATACGTATTGCTGTTGTTGCCATACTCCTGCATCTCAGCCATTGTGACCCCGGGCCAAAGATACGCATAGAAATCGCCTACCACTCTCAATTCCAGTCCCCCCTGTCCTATCCGGATTCCTTCGACACCTTCGAATTACGGCATCGGATCACCATGCAGGTCAGCCCCTGGAAACGCCGGCGAGACCTACCCCTGGGCGAGAAGCTCGTTCAGGCCCGTGTAGCTATCCGGCTGGCGCCGGATCTGATAGTCAAGCTCTCCTATGACAACCTCAGCGGTGGAGAACACAGTCGCCTCAGCGAGATGTCCTCCCCGGCACACATCCTGTCCTGAAAGCTGAACGTGCATGTGAACCACAGGTTCATCGTCCAGCAGCGCTACCGATCCCTGAGCGCAGACTATCTCCAGCGGGCCCGGGTACTCGACACTGTCGTACCTGCCTGGCAGTTCCATCAGGAAGTTGATCCGGGCCCTCTGCACCGAGCCGATAGTGCCGATAATCACGCCGGAGGAGACTTCGTGCTCCCGACAGTAGAGCGCAATCTCCCCGAGCAACTCCTGCCCCGGTTTCACTCTGAAGACATGCACCTTCTTGAACAACTGCTTCCTCAGGCCCCTATGTTCTGCTCCGTCATCATAGCACAGATGCAGGGCCATCTGCATCGCGGGTGACGAGCAAGTCGCCGGGATGAAGGTGATAGTCCGCGAAGCAAGCCGACTGAGCGGGGCGCAGCCGGGAGCCTAGCTAATGAGGCCGACTGCCTTGCTCAGAACCCAGCCCAATCCGATGCAGATAGGGAAGGTGAGCACCCAGGCCGTCACCATGTTGCGTGCCACACCCCACCGCACTGCTGAGAGTCGTCTGGTGGCACCCACACCCATCACAGAGCCACTGATGATCTGCGTGGTACTCACGGGGACGCCCAGGTTGGAAGCAGCCTCGATTACGGCTGCCGCTGACATCTGGGCAGCGGACCCATGAACGGGACGCAGAGTGGTTATTCTGGTGCCTACAGTGCGAATCACCCGCCACCCGCCGAATGTGATTCCCAGAGCGACTGATCCCGCAGAAGCGAATATCACCCAGAGCGGGATGTTGAAACTCTGCCCACCGCCGTAGATCATCAAGCCGAGAGCCATGATTCCTATCGGCATCTGCCCGTCGTTCTTGCCGTGGGCGTAGGCCACGAAGGCGGCGGCAACCACTTGCAGCCTGCTGAATATGCTGTTCACCCTGTCCGGAGGACTCCTCCGGAACAGCCACATGATGGCGACCATGATTCCGTATCCACCGACAAGGCCGAGCAATGGGGCAAATAGGACTGCCAGCAGCACTTTGCTGAAAACGCCCCACACTATGGCATCAGTCCCTACCGCAGCTATCCCGGCCCCGAGCATCCCTGCCACCAACGAATGTGACACGCTCAGAGGAATTCCACGCATCGTGGCGCCAACCACCCAGATCACGGCTGCTACCACACCGGCGACCACGGTGCCCAGGCCAAGCTCGTCAGGCATCACTATGCCTTTGCCGATAGTCTTGGCGACGGCTGCGCCCAGCAACGCCCCGCTCAGAGTCCCCGCAAGGTTGAAAACGGCAGCCATGATGACGGCGCTGCGGGGTGACATGACACGGCTGCCAATTACAGTTGCAATGGCATTTGCCGCGTCATTGAGACCGTTGGTGAAGCCGAAACCGAGGGCAACGATGATTATGAGTACAAGGGCATAGAGGGAATCATCCATGCTTGAGGACCACGCCCTCAAGGACGTTCGCTACGTCCTCGCCCTTGTCAACCGCGTTCTCGAGGTGCTCGTAGATCTCCCGCCACTTGATGACATCCACAAGCGGATAATCTTCGAACAGCTCAGCGAGGGCATAGCGCACTATGGCGTCGGCCTCATTCTCCAAGCGGTTGATCTCAACGCAATGCGAAAGCGCCTGCTTCATTTCGCCACGGTGCCGAAGGCGCGGCACTGCCTTGACCAACTCATCGCTGAGGTCGACAAGTATGACAGCCAATTCGCGGGCCCTATCTGTGGGCTTCTCAATGCGGTATAGAAGCATCGCGTTCGCCGCATCTTCCATCAAATCCATCATATCATCGAGTCTGTCGGCGATGAGCGCGATGTCCTCGCGGTCAAGCGGTGTGACAAAGGTACTGTGCAACTGCTCCATGATCTGGTGTGTTATATAGTCACCCTGGTGCTCCAGCTCGGTGATGCGAGCCACCTTCTGCTCCACATTCGTGTAGTCGTGGAAAAGGAGGTGAAGCTGGGCGGCCGCCGTTGCCACATTGTCCGCGCCCTTCTCGAACAGGTCGAAGAACTTGGGCTCCCTCGGCATTATCGAGAATCTGGGCACATTGCACTCCATGAAGACAATGAGCTTGCAGCCAGAAAACCCCCTTGGGTCGGGGCAGGGAAGACAGCGAAGGAAACACCGACCGCAGACGGGAAGCTGGTTCGCTCACTCATCAATTCGGCCCAAGTCTGCCGACGTATGATTCTGCGGCCTCCAATTGGTGGATCACCAAAACCATTGCAATACTAGGGTAGGGCCAGTTAATTGTCAAGCGTCTTGACGGCGATTCCCATCGATGCTAGCATTTACTGACCGCACGTAATCCCGAAGAGCGAGGTCAAGCTACGGAGGGGCCGGAGCGCTCCGAGTCGGGTTGGGGGAACGTGTGTGTGTGCACAAGCATAGCCCCTTGCCGCATCACCTGATCGCGGCAAGTCGCCTCCGCGACTGGGCGATGCGAGGCAGCGGCGACGATAGAGGAGAGATGCCCAACCTGTACAAGATGTTGAAAGAGGACGTCGAGACCGTTTTCGCCAGAGACCCGGCGGCCCGGCGTAAACTGGAAGTCCTGCTCTTCTACCCCGGATTGCAGGCCCTGTGGTTTCATC
>JAZFSU010000239.1:0-5407 GCA_036446335.1 Dehalococcoidia bacterium
CCACGATGAATCGCCAGCACTGGGTGTTTGACCACGATGGAGCCCATCTGGCGGCTTCCAGTACTGCGGTGACGGCTTCGTCGCTCACTGGGTCAGGCTTGTACTTGCGTACACTCCTTCGCTCCCTAATGGCCTGGAACACGTCCATTGCCGTCCCCGTTTCTCGTGGCCTCTTGCGAACCCCGTGACACGCACAAAAGCAGCCGGCGCAACGCCGGCCAGTCGCTCCTGCCAGCGAGACCCGCAACTCAGTATTGTGCCCTAGTTGGCTGGATTAGTCAAGGAAACCAGTCTTCGACGGCGAGTATGGTCAAGGGTGAAAAAGGACGGAGACGGCAAGTTGGTCAATCACCGGATTCGTGCCTTGGAGAAGATCACGTTGAATCTTCTGTTGAGCGTCCGGGACAGCATGACCCGGACAGCATCAGCGAGCTGGTCTCATTCAGCTATCCCCGTTTCCAGACACTCACTCTGTTGCCTGCAGGGGCAACGAGAAGCCGAATGTCGATCCTTCGCCCGGGCGGCTCGTCACCCATATGCGGCCACCGTGAAGGTCTACGTACATCTTGCATAGCGGGAGTCCCAGCCCTATCCCGCTGTAATGCTCGTGCTGGCCGTCCAACTGCTGGTATGGCTCGAACAGCCATTGCTGCGCGTGCTCCGGTATTCCCAGGCCTGTGTCCTGGACCTCTACCACCAAGCCGTTGTCCTTCTCACTGGCGCTCAGTGTTATCGTCCCTCCTTCAGGGGTGTGCTTGCTGGCATTGTCGAGCAGGTTGAGCGCGATCTGCCTCACCTTCACCGCGTCAGCCTTGACCTGGGGGAGAGTGCCCGGCACATTCGAGATCAGATGCTGCCTGCGGCTGGAGACGAGTGGGCTGATCTCTTCGAGTGCATCCATGAGCACTTTCGTGAGGTCCAGTGGCTCAGCGTCCAACTGCAGCATCCCAGTCTCACCCTTGGCCAAATCGAGGAGATCCTCGATCCTGCCTCTCATCCTGGCGATGCTCCGGTTCAAGGTTTCTGCGACGCTCAGCAACGGCTGTTCCTTCAATTCCCCCGCCAGCGTCTCGCTCGATACCATCATGGCAGTCAGCGGGGTCTTCAAATCATGTGCCAGCCCTCTCGCGAACTCCATTCTCCTCATGATTTGCGTTTCCGCTTGCTGTCGCAGCTCCGTCTCCCGTTCCAAATGCTCCTGCAGCTTCTCCTCCGCACGCTCGCGCCCTCTCATCTCCAGTTGAAGCCGTTGAACCGTGCTTCGGAGCTCGTGAGTGCGCTCCTCGACAAGTTCTGCGAGACGGTGTCGATGTTGCGCCCGTTCTTCATCCATCAGCTTTCGCCTGGTGATATCTCTGAAGAAGGCTACCACTGCCATCTTGCCCTGATAGGTCATGGTGCTCACGCTGGCTTCGATGGGGACCAGGGTATTGTCCTTGCGGCGCAGAGTGGCCTCGTAGTAGCTGATGGCGTCGTGCCCTGCCCGTCTCGCCCGGTAGTGGTCTCGAGCCAGTGGGTGACCGCGTCCAGGCAGGAGATCGTCTGCGGACAACCGAAGCAACTCTTCTCGTGAGTATCCCAGGAGATCGCATAGCTGGTCGTTCGCGAAAACCACGGCGGTTTCACGATCCTCACTGTCTTGAAGCACAGCAATCCCCAGGTTGGCCGTTCCTGCCGTATCGACGAGCGCTCTGTGCCACTCCTCTGACTGTGCCAGGGCCTCCTGTGCCATCTTTCGCTCGGTGACGTCACGGAAGACCAGAACGACACCGATGATGTTCCCCCTGTCATCCCTGATAGGTGCAGCACTATCGTCGATAGGTATTTCGGTTCCGTCCCCGGCAACAACGGCATGATGTGACAACTCGATGGAATCGCCATCGCCGATCACCTTCGCTGCCAGGTCCTGGACGACCTTGTGTGTCTTGATGTCGATGGCTTTGAATACTCCATTCAGATCCTTCCCCAGGGCATCTTCTTGCATGTGGCCCACCAATGCCTCAGCAACATGATTCAGAAGCACTACGCGTCCCCTGGCATCGGTGGCAATGACAGCATCGCCTATGCTTTTGAGCGTGGCAGCAAGCCACTGCTCGCTCTCCCTCAGTCTCTTCTCCATTTCGTGCTTGTGGAGAGCCATCTCGATGCTGGTGTGCAGGTCCCTGTCTTCAAACGGCTTGATAATGTAGCCGAAGGGCCCGGTCTTCTTTGCGCGCTGCAGTGTGGCATCGTTGGCGAAGGCCGTCAGGTAGACCACCGGAATGTCGAGCCGGTCATGAATCTTCTCGGCAGCCTCCACGCCATCCATATCCCCCTTCAGCTTGATGTCCATCAGGACCAGATCCGGCTGCAGTTCCTCCGCCTTCTCGAGCGCTTCCTCGCCGGAAACAGCGATGGCAGGCACCCCATATCGCAGAGCCGCCAACTTGCCTCGGATTTCTTCAGCTACGATCCCCTCATCTTCAACTATTAGGATCTGCGCTTTCGTCATCGGACTGGCTCCTTTCCACGGATTGTGCTGTTCCAAACGTGATACTGACCGCAGTTCCATTGGTTCTATCAAGCTCGACTGTGGCCTGCAGTTGCCTTGTCAAGATGGCTACCAGACGCATGCCCAGTGATAGCGTATTGCGGAAGTCCAACTCTTCGGGGAAGCCGACGCCGTTGTCCCTGACACTCAGGGTGACAGTGCTGTCATCAACGCGGCAGAGGCCGATGTTGACTTCGGCCTTTCTATCCCGGCAGGGACGGTCTGCCGGAAACGCGTGTCTCAGTGAATTGGACACCAGCTCGCTGATAATCAAGCCACAGGGGATAGCCGTGTCGATGTCCATCGAAGCGACGTCCACGCTCGTCACCAGGGTGATGAGGTTCCGGTCGACTCCATACGAACGGAACAGATGGGCAGTCAGGTTCTGGACGTACTGGGCAATGTCGATATTCGAGATGTGCTCCGACTGATGCAACAGATCATGAACCAACGCCATGGCTTTGACACGGTTCTGGCCTTCCTCGAGGGTTGCGAGGGTCCGCTTGTCCTTGACGTATTGGGACTGCAGATAGAGCAGGCTGGAGACGATCTGCAGGTTGTTCTTGACCCGATGGTGAAGCTCCCTCAGAAGCAGCTCTTTCTCTTCGAGCGATGTTCTGAGTTGCACCTCTGCCTGCTTGCGGTCGGAGATGTCGCGATTGCTGGCACGAACCCCCATGGAAATGCCCTCGTCATCCGCTACCGGTTGGCAGGCATGTTCGACCCAGCGTATCTCACCGTCCCGCCGCCGGATGCGGAACTGAATTCCCTGTGGCGCTGGTTCTCCACGAGCGTCACAACGATGTCGGTCCCACGTCTTCCTGTCCTCAGGCAAGATGATTTCCTCCAGAAGAGTTCGTTTGGCGATGAAGTCGCGTGTTGCATATCCGGTGACTCGTTCACAGGAAGGAGAGACATAGAGCAAGGTCCCATCAGGCCCCACCCAGTATTCCCAGTCGTACGTGAAATCGGCAACAGTGCGATACCTTAGCTCCGCTTCCTGCAGCGCCTCCTCGACCTGCCTCCGCTCGGTGATGTCACGTACTGCCGTCACTCTCACTGTCCGTCCGTCAACTGTCGTCATCCGGGGGCGCACCTCGACAAAGAAGACCGTGCCGTCTCCGCGAACCGCACGATGTTGGTAGGTCTCTTCGCTGCCTGAAAGAATCCTGCCCTTCACGAGATCCTGGTCCTCCGGGGCCACGAGCTTGCTCACCTCCATGCCCGGCATGCTCATCAGATCATAGCCGAACATGTCTGCAAACTGCTGATTGGCATCAACGAATACGCCTTGTTCTGCTACTCCGATGCCCTCGAAAGTGGCATCTGATAACGTTCGGAACCTTGCCTCGCTGTCCCAGAGCGACTCCTCGACCTTCTTGCGTCTTGAGATGTGGTTTCGAAGACGCTCATTGACGTCTCGCAACTGGGCCGTGCGTGTCTCCACCAGTTCCTGAAGGTGGTCCTGGTATTCCTTCAGCGAGTCCTCCGCCAGCTTGCGGGCGAGTATGATCCCGATGCTATGACCGACGCCCTCGTAGAACTCGATGAGCTCAGGTGTGAAGCGGTTGCGCCGCCTGTCATTCAGTTGCAGGAGCCCGATGTTGTCCCCCTGAAAACCAAGCGGTATCAGAGCCACAGACTCGTAGCCCTCGCCGTTGCACCGGTCACGGGTTCTTGCCTGTCGGTCTTCTTCTGTCGTTGAAGCGAGCAATTCGGTGGTGCTGTTGGTCCAGAACGAGCCACTACGGGTGAAGAAGGGCTTCTTGGGATCGAATCGGCCACATATTACATTCCCACACATACATTCGATAACTGGATTGCCGATGTCGTCCCGTATCAGCCTGCCGTTTGGATCGCGGATACACAGACTGGTCTCGGCCAGGACGAACTCATCCGGGAATCCAGCGGTCTGATAGTACGGGAAGTCCTCGCCCTCTCTCAGGCGGATGCCCGCAGCCTCACAACCGGAGAACTCTTTGGCAAGCTGCAGGATCTGGCCAATCAACTCTCTCTGGTTTCCGTCCTGGCTGAGACATTCCAGTATCCTGAGCACGAGCGCCGTCTGGTTCTTGTACTGTTTTCGTTTCCGGGGTTCGCTGTCCACCGACTGGGACCTGCCTGGTGAGGTTCTCGTTTTCGCCATCACATATCGCCCCTTCCCCGTCAGTGTGACGGGATCGCTCGTCGAGAGATCCACGCAAACAGTGTTTCAATACACGTCTTAGACGCAGTACTCGATCGGAAGGAAGGAGGCTGTCTCGAGTCTCGGCACTGGCCGCGCCAACACATTGTGGCCCACTCCTCACAAGAAGCAGAACAAACTGAAGACTCAGGTCGCCACGTCTAACGCGAATGCTCGTGGCGTACAAACGTGGCAGACTGTCCGGGCCATTATACCACATCAGACGACGGGCCATGACCGGTGCGCGGAGTCCGAGTCAGTCGGTGAACTTGCTGCCGAGGTTCACGCCCAGCAGGGCCACTAACTCGGTGAGGACGCTGGTGATGGCGTCCTTGATCCCCTTCGGGGTCGCTTCTGATACTTTTCTGTGACACGTTCCCCGTCAACGCCCCGGCTTCCTTGATCGCTTCTTGGACCAGCAAGATCAAGCGCTCGCGCTGGGATCACCTCGCCGCTTCTCGCTCCACTCAAAGTCTCCGTCAAATTGCCACTGAGCACGGCGTGTCTCATGAGACAATCCGCAGAACGCTTAAGGGCAGAGGAGCCAACCCAATACTCGAACCTACTACCTTCTGTGTGTAAGACAGACGATAGCCGTGTTACCTCATGCTGTTTGGTGTCGCCACGTATGGAAACCGACCCTCTTAACGTGCACTTGGTGGCATCAAGTGCTGTTCCGTACTGCCCAGTTC
>JAZFSU010000240.1:0-3198 GCA_036446335.1 Dehalococcoidia bacterium
GAACCGCCCCGAGGAGACCGCCGAGGTCCTGGTGGAGATCAATGGTGAGACGTGGCTGCGAACCAGCGACCTTGCCAGCATGGATGAAGAAGGATACTTCTACTTCTACGATAGAAAACGGGACATGATCAAGTATAAGGGTTTCGCCGTGTTCGCGCGCGAGGTGGAGGAGGTGCTGGCCAGCCATCCCCAGGTGAAGGAGGCGGGGGTGATCGGCGTCCCGGACCGGGAGGTAGGCGAGCAGGTCAAGGCAGTGGTTGTCCTGGAGACGGAAGCCAGGGGCAAGGTGATGGAAGAGGAAATCATCAAATACTGCCATGAGAAGCTGGCCCATTACAAGTGTCCGAAGGCAGTTGAGTTCCGGGGCGAAGTCCCCAAGACGGATGTCGGCAAGGTGTCCCGGCGAGAGCTCAGGGATCACGACGAGGAACTATAAGATGGCGGCGTTCTTTGAGGCGGAAAACCTGACCAAGCGATTCGGTGGCCTGACAGCTGTCGACAATGTGAGCTTCGAGGTGGGCAGGGATGAGATTGTCGGGCTGATCGGCCCCAACGGCGCCGGGAAGACGACCCTGGTGCGGTGCATTCTCGGCATACTCAAGCCTGATTCGGGGAAGGTCCGGTTCAAGGGAGAGGATATTACCAGGCACCGTACCTGGGATGTTGTCCAGCGAGGCCTGGTGGGGACGTTCCAGGTGGTCAAACCGTTCCGCCGCCTGCCGATAATCGCTAACGTCATGGTGGGATGTCTATCGCCGCGTGTCAAGAAGCGTGGCGAATGGGTCAAGCGAATAGAGATTAAGGCTCGGGACGCGCTCGAGTTCGTCGGTATCGCCGACCTCGCTCTTGAGCCTGCTTCCGTCCTGTCCCACGGAGACCTGAAGCGGCTGGAGGTGGCCAGGGCAATCGCTACCGAGCCCGAGATGCTGGTGCTCGACGAGCCATTCGGCGGACTGAATCCCGCCGAGACGGAGCTTATGGCCAAGTCGATCAGACGGCTGCACAAGGGAGGAAGATTCGGCAGGCTGCACAGCGAAGGGCCGGCGATGCTCATCATCGAGCACAAGCTGAGTGAGCTGATGAAGATAGTGGACCGCGTGGTTGTCATCAACTTTGGCGAGGTGCTTGCGCAGGGCACCCCGGAAGAGATCGCCAAGAACAAGCAGGTAATTGAGGCCTATACCGGCAAGGAGATCCTCATTGCTTGAGGTGAAGGGAGTAACCGTCCGCTTCGACACGGCGATGGTGCTCGATGGAGCCGATCTCCGGGTCGACAAGGGAGAGCTGGTGGGACTGGTCGGCCCCAATGGCGCCGGCAAGTCCACTCTGCTCCGGGCGATAGCCGGACTGGTGAGGCTGGAGAAGGAAGTGCTCCGGGGGACCAGGCGGGCGAACATCACCTTTGAGGGCACGGTTGAGTTCGAAGGAGAGAGGATAGACGGGCTCTCCGCCTCGGAGATAGCGAGGAGAGGACTGGTACTCTGCCCGGAGAGAGGAAGGCCCTTCACCGAGATGACGGTGCGGGACAACCTGCTCGCCGGGGCGTATCTGTGCAATGACCGGCGGGAGATCGACAGGAACATGGCCAGGGTCCACGACTTGTTCCCCAGACTCAAGGAGCGGGAGAGTCAGATATCGGGGACGCTGTCGGGTGGGGAGCGGCAGATGCTCTGCATCGGCCGGGCGCTGATGCGTGAGCCAAAGTTCCTGCTCGTGGACGAACCTTCCAGCGGACTGGCCCCCAAGCTGAAAGAAGACCTGTTCAAGCGCATCAAGGAGATCTACCAGGAGCTGGGGGTCACCATCCTTCTTGCCGAGCAGGACGTAAGCTTTGCCTTTGATCTGGCGGCGAGAAGCTACGTGATGTCCCGGGGCCACATAATCGCCCAGGGGACGGCCAAGGAACTGCTTGCCGACGAGACCGTGAGGAAGACCTACCTGGGCCTCTAGTCGGTCGTGTGCTCGTAGAGGCGGGTATCGCAGGCCCGACACGTCTTGCGGAAGGCCATGTTGGGCAGCTTGCAGCGGGGGCACTCCCGTTCGATTTTGTCCCGCGCCCAGACGGCGATACCCTCCGGCATGAAGAGCAACATGACGACCACAATGCCGCCGAACACGAGGAACCGGTATTCGGAGATATCCCGCAGCACCAGTTCCATCAGGGGGTAGAGCACGTAGACCCCCACCACCGGCCCGTAGATGCTGGCGATGCCGCCGAAGACTGTCCAGATAATGACCTGAAACGACAGGGTCAGTGCCAGGTTGGACGGGCCCGCAATCATGAGGAAGTGGGCGTAGAAGGCCCCGGCGAGTCCGGCGAAGAAGCCGGCCACGGCGAAGGCCAGCAGCTTGTATCTGATGGTGTTGATGCCGCTGGCGCGGGCGGTAATCTCGTCCTCACGGATGGCGTGAAAGATAAGCCCCGTCCGGACAAAGCTGCTCTTGGCGTCGGTGAGCTTCCACATGATGAACACCGATACCACCATTATCGCCAGCGAGATGTAGTAGATCACCGTGCGCGACGTATGGATGCGGTCCAGGCGGGAGAGACCGTACTCCCCGCCGGTGAAGTCGGTGAAGGTGAAGACTATGCCGAGGAGAATCAGGGGGAAGGCCAGCGTCACCAGCGACAGATATGGGCCTCTCAGCCTGAGCGCCGGCAGACAGACTACCACGCCGGCGACAACCCCTGCCAGTGCCCCGAGGGGTATTGTTGCCCAGATGGGCATGCCCAAACGTAGATTCAGCAACGCTGAAGCATAGGCGGCAACGCCGAAGAACAGGGCGTGGCCGAAGTTGATCTGCCCGGTGTAACCGGAGAGAAGGTCCCAGCTCACGGCGAAGATGACGAACAAGTTGGCGACGATGAGGGTGCGGAGCACGAAGGGGCTGTTGGTGAAGAAGAGCGGGATCAGGAGGAGGACGATGAGGAAGACGAGGGCTACCAGCCTGCCCGGGACGGCCAGCACGTCACCTTGAAAGTCCTTGACCAGTCTTCTCAGCACCTAGAGTCGCTCCTCTTCGAAAGCCACACCAAAGAGGCCTTCGGGTCTCACTAGGAGGATTGTTACCATTACCAGCAGGGCGACCGGGCCCTTGAGAAAGGCGAGTTCCGGCCTTATGAAGACCACCAGGACCTCCACAAAGGCAAGGATAAACGCCCCGATGAAGCTGCCTTTGACACTGCCCAGCCCTCCG
>JAZFSU010000241.1:0-9521 GCA_036446335.1 Dehalococcoidia bacterium
AACCGACATGGAAACAGCCGAGGTCTTCGGCATTCCTATGGCGCTGGTCATTCTGGTCCTGGTTTTCGGCGCCCTCGTGGCGGCGATTGTGCCGCTGGTCCTGGGCGTCATCGCTATCGTCATGGCCGTGGCGATCGTGGCCGTGATCGGGCAGGCCTATGATTTCTCCACGTTCGTCATCAACATGATCGGGGCCGTGGGGTTCGCCCTGGGCATAGACTACTCCCTGTTCATAGTCTCGCGGTATAGGGAGGAGAGGTCGCGCGGGCGGGACAAGATGGATGCGATCGAGACCGCAGGGGCGACGGCCAGCCGGACTGTCTTCTTCAGCGGGATAATCGTAATGCTGGCGCTGCTCGGGATGTTCATCGTTCCCATAACGATGTTCCACAGCATCGCGGCGGGCGCCATTCTGGTCGTCATTACGGCCCTGGCCGTCACGCTCACGCTGCTGCCGGCGGTGCTCAGCCTGATGGGGGACCGGATCGACTCCCTGAGGGTGCCCTTCTTCGGTCGCAGGTCAGGAGAGGCTGAGCGGAGCGGTGGCTTCTGGGAGCGTACTGCCCGTATCGTGATGCGGCGTCCGGTGCTCAGCCTGGTGCTGGCGGGGGGCATTCTGATCGCTGCGATCGTGCCCGTAACCGACTTCAAGCTGGGGTCGTCAGGGGTCAGCACCATGCCGGACCACCTCGAATCGAAAAAAGGCTTCCTCATTCTGGAGGAGGATTTCTCCTTCGGCCTGATCACGCCGGCGCAGATTGTTATCGACGGCCGGATCGATTCCCCTTCTGTGCAGGCGGGAATCGAGCGCCTGACTGTGCTCATCGAAGCGGATGATTCCTTCTACGGCACTCCCGAGCTCGAGGTGAATGGCAGCGGAGACCTTGCCGAGTTGGCGGCACCGGTGGTGGGTGATCCGGATGACGAGGAGGCCATCGAGGCAGTGAGGAGGCTGCGCAACGACTACATTCCCCAGGCTTTCGCAGGCGTCGATGCCGAGGTGCTCGTAGGGGGGGCTACCTCCTCAGACATTGACTACATTGATCTCACCGGCAAGTCCCTGCCCCTCGTCTTCCTGTTCGTGCTGAGTTTGAGCTTCGTTCTTCTGACTGTGGTGTTCCACTCCATCGTCGTTCCCATAAAGGCGATTCTCATGAACCTCCTTTCGGTGGGCGCGGCCTATGGTCTTGTGGTGCTGGTCTTTCAGAAAGGAGTCGGCGCCGATCTGCTGGGCTTTCAGGCGATCGACAAGTTCGAGGCATGGGTCCCCATATTCCTTTTCTGTTTGTTGTTCGGCCTCTCGATGGACTACCACGTCTTCCTGTTGAGCCGCGTCCGGGAACGGTTCGATCAGACCGGGGACAACACGGAGTCGGTGGCCTTCGGCCTTCGCTCTACGGGGCGCATCATCACGGGGGCGGCGCTGATCATGGTGGCCGTCTTCTCGGGCTTCGCTAGCGGGGAGCTGGTGATGTTCCAGCAGCTGGGGTTCGGCATGGCGGTGGCCGTGTTCCTGGACGCTACGATTGTCCGTTCCATCCTGGTACCGTCGGCGATGCAGCTGCTCGGAACTCGGAACTGGTATCTGCCGCGATGGCTGAGGTGGCTGCCTCAGATCCGCCTCAGAGAGTAGATGCGCCTGCCGCTGTGGAGCTTGCTGGTGCAGTCTAGCCGAAACCCAGTCCCTGTTCCTTGAGGCTGACGCAGCGCTGGTTGCCGATGACGATGTGGTCGAGCACCTCGATGTCGAGAAGCTTGCCCGCTGACACCGCCTGCTCGGTAACCCGGATGTCCTCCTGGCTGGGCGTGGGGTCCCCCGACGGGTGGTTGTGGACCACTATCAGGGCAGGGCAGTTCTCCCGCACCGCGTCCCGGAACAGCTCGCCTATCCTGACCAGGGAGGTGTTGACGCTTCCCCTGTATACCTGCGGGATGGAGACCAGCTGGTTCTTGGTGTCGAGCAGGACAAGCCGCAACTCCTCCTGTTCGAGAAGTCCCATCTCCGCCTGAAGCAGGTTGGCGACGTCGTCAGGCGACTTGACCACCGGCCTCTCCGCCGACTGGCTGGAACTGAGCCGGAGGCTGATCTCCAGCGTGGCCTTGATCTGGGCCGCCTTGGCCTCGCCCAAGCCATGTTCCTGACAGAGCTGGCCGAAGCCAGCCTTGGCCAGCCCGGGGAGACCGGCGTATTTGGCGAGCAACCTTGCGGACATATTGAGCACGCTCTCGGAGGCGGCGCCGGTACGCAGCACGATCGCCAGAAGCTCGGCGTTCGACAGCGAACCAGCGCCGTATCGTTTGAGGCGCTCTCTGGGGCGCTCCTGGGCAGGCAATTCTTTGATGAGAGGTTGGTATTCCACAACCCCTGGCCGACCCATCGCTACCTCCTGTCAATTCGGCAGAAAGAGGCGCTACTTGACTTCGACGGTGGCGCCTGCTGCTTCCAGCTTCTCCTTGAGGGAAGCTGCCTCGGCCTTGTTGACGCCCTCTTTGACCGGCTTGGGAGCGGCTTCCACCAGCTCCTTAGCTTCCTTCAGTCCGAGCATCGTCAACTCGCGAACGGTCTTGATGACGCTGATCTTGTTGGCGCCGATCTCCTTGAGTATGACACTGAACTCCGTCTGCTCCTCTGCCTCATCCGGTGCAGCGGCTGCGGCGCCCGGGGCGCCGGCGGCGGCAGGAGCGGCCATTACGGGAGCGGCGGCGCTGACCCCTAGAGCCTCTTCCAGAGCTTTGACCAGCTCGGACAGCTCGAGGACGCTCATTTCCTTGATCGCGGCTACCAGATCGTCCTTGCTCATGGACTTGCTGCTCGGCGATGCCTTCTTGGCGGCCGGGGCCTTTGCCTTGGCGGCGGGCTTGTCAGCGGCTGCCGGCGCATCGCTGGCCTCGTTCTCCGGCGTCTCCGGGGTATCCTTGGTGGTGGCTTCTTCCTCAGGCATTTGCTGTTCCTCCCAGTTGTTGAATTCTAGCGTTCAGCACAGCGTAGAGGCCGTGCACGTTGGCGCTTAGTACAGTCTGCAGCGCGTAGATGGGGGCCTGCAGCGTTCCCAGCAGGATTGCCCTCAACACCTCGATCGGAGGCATGGTGGCAAGCATGGATACGTCCGAGGCGGTGAGCACGCGGTTGTCGAGATAACCTCCGGTCACCTTGATGCTGGACTTTGAGGCGCGGGCGTAGTCGGCAATGACCTTGGCCGGCTGGGTGATGTCCTTATCGCCGAAGGCGAGCGCTACCGGCCCTTTGAGCAATGCGGACAGGCCCTCCTTGCCCGCACTATTGGCAGCGAACCTGGCCAAGTTGTTCTTGACGACGTGGTATTCGATGCCTATCTCCCGGAGCTGTCGCCGCAGCTCGGCTATCTGGGCCACCGTCAGCCCGCGGTAGTTGGTGCTGATCACGAACTCGCTCTCGGTGAGCATTCCGGTCAGCTTCTCTACGAGGTCTATCTTTCTTTTCGTTGGCATGTTCACTGTCCTCCTGCGAAAAAGAAGTCCTCATGCCCGCGGCACGAGGACTCATCTCTATGAAGAATCATCGCCTCGGCAGGCATAAGATTAAGCCTTTACGGCACCCGCTGTCTTCGGCCTATTCGATTGTCACGGATATTATACTATATTTTCAGCCCTTTTCATCTACCCGGCACGCCGAAAATTCCCATGCTGCACATAAAGGTGCCGGGATGCCCTCCCTGGTTGTGGGCTATTCCCAGTTCGACGTTCTTGAGCTGGCGGGAAGGCTCGTCGGCCTTGCCCTGGATCTGCTTATAGATCTCGTACACCTCTCTGACGCCGCTGGCTCCGACGGGGTGGCCGAACGACTTCAGGCCCCCTCCGGCATTGAATGCCACCTCACCATCGAGGGCGAACGTTCCGGCTTCGATATCGTGTTTGGCTTTTCCCCGCTCGCTGAAGCCCATTGCTTCGTAGCACATGAGCTCGGCTATGGAGAAGCAGTCGTGGCACTCGACAATGTCGATCTCCTTGCGAGGATCCTTGATGCCTGCCTGCTGATACACCTGCTGGGTCGCCCTGTACGTTTCCTCCCAGTGCACCCAGTCGTAGTCCGTCATCATCTTGCCGCAGCCCGGCCCGGCCGCATTGCCCAGTGCCTTGACTGTTATGAAGTCCTTCCTGTACTTGGGCGCGTCCTCCGCGCGGCAAAGTATCGCAGCAGCGGCGCCGTCGGTCACCCCGCAGCAGTCGAACAGCCCCAGAGGCCAGGCGATTATCGGTGCGGCGAGGGCCTGCTCCAGGGTAATCTCTCGCCGGAGGTGGGCTTTGGGATTGCGGGCGCCGTTGTGGTGACTCTTCACGGATATCATGCTCAGGTGCTTCTTCTCCGCGCCGTACATCGCGAAGTACTTGGTGGCCGCCAGGGCATAGCGTCCCGGAGGCGTACCCTGAATCCCGAACACAGGGTGTACTCCTCCCATGGGCTCTCCGGAGCCCAGGCCGCCGACGCCGCGGTCCTTGGTCTTCTCGAAACCAACGCAGAGGACGAGGTCGTAGGCCTTTGCGATGAGAGCGTATGTCGCTCCCCTGATGGTTTCCAGCCCGGTGCCGCAGAGGTTCTCAACCCTGACAATGGGTATATGGTCCAGCTTGAGGGGATAGGCAAGGCTCTGGCCGCCGGCAAATCCAAGGGTGCCGGACCACGCTGCCTGAATATCCGTGGGCCCGACGCCGGCATCTTCGTAGGCTTCGTAGGTTGCTTCGACAACGAGGTCCCAGGCGCTGCTATCCCAGCGCTCCCCGAACTTGCTGCAGCCCATCCCTACGATGGCAACCTTATCCTTGATGCTCTCCATCTTTCACCTTTCTCAAGCCACCCGCAGAGGACGGCATTTCCAGTAGTAGTTGCGAATGCCGCGTTCACTGTGCATCAACCTGAAGGTGAGCTCCACGGGCATGCCGAGTTCAATCTTGTCAGGGTCGCGGTCCGTCATCTGGGCGTAGAACCTTCCCCCCTCGTCGAAGTCGAGGATAGACAGAATGATCGGCGAGTCGAGGCTCGGTCCCAGGAAATCCTTGCTGAAGGTGAACAGTTTGGCACGCCTGTCGGCAAGGCGGACCTCCTCGAACTGGTCCTTGGCCTGACAATACATGCAGATTCTCTGCGGAGGGAAGTTGATGTTGCCGCAGGCCAGACACTTCTCGCCCCGACAGCTGATGTTCCACTTGCGGTCCCGCCACGAGATGGTGGCCGCAGACTCGTTTTCAAAACGGACTAAGCCCTCAATCAGCCCACGGTACCGAAGATAATGGTCATAGCTGGGAAGCGACATCTTCGACGGCAGGTAGTACTTGATTCCCCGCCGATCCTTCTTCACGCTGGATATCGCTTCGGTGACATTAAGAATGAAGGCGTCTGCCCCGTCCCCGTAGTTGGCCAGCAGGATCTTGTCACCGGCCTTCGCCTCCTCCAACGCACCGACCAGCATCATGAGTGCGTAGGCAGCGCCGGTATTGCCCACGGTCGAGAACAGCGAGTCCTGAAGCTGGGTCTTCGCGTCGAAGCCGAGTTTCTTGGCCAGTGCCTGATGTCTCCTCGCGTCGTATGCAAAGAGGACAGCCTTGGAGATATCGGCAGGCTTCAGCTCGTGCTTTGCCATGATGTCGTTGACGGCTTCCACCAGGTTGTCCTGATAGCCGTGCTGGATGATGAAGCGATCCTCCCAGGTCCTGACGAAACGATCGCTGTCCAGTCTCCACTGGTACATTATGTCGTCGTAGTGGGTGTGACTCCCGTCTACGGTTGCGGCCACCTCGGTTTTGCCAATGAGAACAGCAGCCGCTCCGTCCCCGAATGACCGCTCCTCTGTGGTTGAGGGGTGCCCCATGCGGCGGTCCGCGGTGACTACCAGAACCGTTCTTGCGGAGCCTGCCACGACGGCATCCAACGCAGCCTGCATCGCTGTTGTAGCCGATCTCAGGGAATTGGTGAAGTCAGCGGTCCGGACACCGCGCCTGAGGTCAAGAGCCTCGGCGACTATGGCAGCGCATTGCTTCTCCTTGTATGGAGTCGTGGTAGAAGCCAGAAACAGAGCATCGACGGTGTCCCGGTTGATTCCCTGAAGGCAGTTGTTGCCGGCTTCCACAGCCATGGTGATGCTGTCTTCATCGAAATTGGCAATGGCGCTTTCTCCTGCGACAGGAAGACCGCCCCAGGCCAGCCAGATGTGCTCCCGGTTCAGTCTATTGATGGGTATGTAGGCGCCATAGGAAACGATACCCGCCATTTGGCTCTCCTTTTGCACAAGTCCGCTTAGCTGTCAGCGATCGCCGAATCGGGGATGAGGCCGGCCGCTACGCGGTTGTCAGGGCGAGAGTCGGGGTAAGGTCAAGCCTGAACCCCGGTCCCATTGAGGTTGCGAGCGAGGCTGTCCTGATGTACTGGCCCTTGGCGCCGCTCGGCCTTGCTCTGACCACGGCATCGATGACGGCTGCCAGGTTCTCCAGCAGCTTCTCGTCCTCGAAGCTGGCCTTGCCGAGCGAGGTGTGGATGATGGAACTCTTGTCCAGCTTGAATTCCACTCTGCCCTTGCGGGCGTCGGCGATGACTCTGGGCAAGTCGGCGGGCTGGGCTACGGTGCCTGATTTCGGGTTGGGCATGAGCCCTCGTCGCCCCAGGATCTTTCCCAGCTTGCCGATCTTGGGCATCATGTCGGGAGTGGCTATCGCGACGTCGAATTCGATCCAGCCGCCCTCTATCTTCTTGACCAACTCGTCTCCGCCGACGAAGTCAGCCCCGGCGTCCTCAGCGCTCTTCTCTGCCTCACCTTGCGTGAAAACCAGGACTCTGACCTGTTTGCCCAGGCCGTTTGGCAGCAGGGCAACGCCCCTGACCTGCTGGTCAGCATGCCTGGGGTCCACGCCCATGCGCAGATGAAGCTCAACGGTCTCGTCGAACTTCACGTGTGATGCCTGCTTGGCGAGACTGATCGCCTCTTGGGGCGCGTATGTCTTCTCCGGATCCGCGAGTTTCAAAGCTTCTTCGTGCTTCTTGCCGTGCTTTGCCATGATACTCCTAGTTCGTGATCTCGATCCCCATGCTGCGCGCGGTGCCTTCCACTATCCGCATGGCTCCGTCCAGATCGATGGCATTGAGGTCTTTGCGCTTTGCCTCGGCGATCTCGCGGACCTTCTCTCGCGGCAGTGCGGCTACCTTGTTTCGCTTGGGGTCCTCGCTTCCCTTCTCGATGCCCGCCGCTTTCTTCAGCAAGTCTGATGCGGGGGGCGTCTTGAGGGCGAAGGTGAAGGAGCGATCTTCGAAAACTGTGATCTCTACCGGAACGATCGAGCCAGCCTGAGAAGCGGTCTTATCGTTGTACTCCTTGCAGAAGGCCATGATGTTGACGCCGTGCTGCCCCAGCGCCGGGCCAACGGGTGGAGCGGGGTTCGCTTTTCCCGCTTCGATCTGCAGTTTGACAATTGCCTTGATCTTTTTCGCCATCTTTCCAACCTTCCTGGGGTGCCCACAGTCTCAGGCCGAGTCAGGTGGGTGTGCTGGTAGCTAGAGCCTCTCCACCTGGAGAAAGTCAAGCTCGACCGGCGTTTCCCTGCCGAAGAAGGATACCAGGACCCGAATCTTGCCCTTCTCCACGCTGAGATCGTCGACGACTCCAATGAAGTCGATGAACGGCCCGTCGACGATTCGAACGCTCTGTCCTCGTGTGAAGCCTATTTTCACCCTGGGCGCCTCGGCCTCCATCTGGTGGAGTATTCCCTTGACTTCATCGTCTTCCAGAGGAACGGGCTCGATTCGACCCTTTTCGTCCTGATTGCTCACTATGCCGGTGACCCCCGGCGTGTTGCGCACGACGTACCAACTCTCGTCGTCCATGATCAACTCAACGAGGATATATCCGGGGAATATCTTCCTGGCTACAGTACGCCTCTGTCCATCCCTGATCTCGATCTCATCTTCAGTCGGCACTACCACCTGGAATACCTTGTCGCCGACGTCCATAGACTCGATGCGATGCTCGAGGTTGGCCTTTACCCTGTTTTCATAACCAGAGTAGGTGTGGACTACGTACCAGTTCCTTTTCTTTGCGACTTCTTCCATGGGAGACTTACCGCCACTCAAGAATTAGGGAAAGAACGTTCGAGGCAGACACCCCACTACAACCCGTTGCGCTTCTCCCACCGGATGGGCTGGCTCACAATGCGGGTCAGCTATTCGAACAGAATAAACCCTATCAACTCCGAGAATCCGTAGTCGATGAGCCAGAGAACCAACGCCACAATCACGGTGACTACAATTACGATAGACGTAAGATAGGTAGCCTCTCGCCTTGTGGGCCAGACCACCTTCCTCAGCTCAGATATGGTCTCACCGAATAACCTGAACCTTGAACCCCTAGATTTCTTCAGTGAGGCCTGTTGTCTCACTGCGATGTTCTCTCCAACTTCCTATTTTGTTTCCCGGTGCATGGTGTGCACCCGGCACCGAGGGCAATACTTATTCAACTCCAACCGCGCTGGGTCGTTCTTTTTGTTCTTGTCTGAGGTGTATGTTCTCTCTTTGCACTGCGTGCAAGCCAAGTGGATTGTGATTCGAGCCTCTCCCTTTTTTGCCATTATCTATTCTTTTACAGCTGTGACCAACCCGGATCCCACTGTTCTGCCACCCTCTCTGATTGCAAACCGCTGCCCCTGCTCGAGAGCGACGGGAACGTAGAGCTTCACTTTAATATTGGTGTTGTCGCCTGGCATTATCATCTCTGTCCCGGCCTGCAACTCGATGGTTCCGGTGACGTCCAGCGTCCCGATGAAGAACTGAGGCCGGTATCCGTTGAAGAACGGGGTGTGACGGCCTCCCTCCTCTTTGCTCAGCACATAGACCTCAGCGTCGAAGTCAGTATGGGGCTTGAGCGTGCCGGGTGCCGCCAGCACCTGTCCCCTTTCAATATCGTCGCGCTCGATTCCGCGCAGCAGGGTGCCTATCGCGTCACCCGGCTGTCCCTCCTCAAGGGTCTTGTGGAACATTTCGACGCCGGTGACCACAGTCTTCTTGGTATCCTTCAGCCCGACTATCTCGATTTCCTGCCCCGTCTTCACGGTGCCTCGATCGATTCTACCAGTGACCACTGTGCCTCGTCCCTTGATGCCGAAGACATCCTCGACAGGCATGAGGAACGGCTTGTCCGCAGGTCGCGGGGGCAACGGAATATAGCTGTCCACGGCGTCCATGAGCTGCAAAATCTTGCCGCACCATTCACATTCCGGCTTGCCGCAGCCGCACTCCAGAGCCTTGAGCGCGCTCACGCGCACGATGGGGAGATCAGCACCGGGAAAGCCGTACTTCGGGAGGAGTTCTTCACGCAATTCCATCTCGGAGACTTCCAGCAGATCGGGATCATCCACTGTGTCCACCTTGTTCAGAGCGACGACTATGGAAGGGACGTCCACCTGACGGGCGAGAAGAAGGTGTTCTCTTGTCTGGGGCATCACTCCGTCGTCAGCTGCAACCACCAGGATAGCCCCGTCCATCTGGGCTGCACCGGTGATCATGT
>JAZFSU010000242.1:0-3797 GCA_036446335.1 Dehalococcoidia bacterium
TCAACACTATTTCGGCGAGAGAAAGTAATTGCAGAACACCGGATGCGGACTCAGGTACACTAGCTGACGCCTTTGGCCGGTTGCCCTCACCAAGCCCCTTCTTGGCGGGCTGTGAAGTGCCTGGGGGAGTGACGTTGGGAAGGAACGCCTAACCACCGTCCAAGCGGCTAGCTATCGGACGGAAGAGCTTCGGAGGTCGATACAGAAGGACACGGCGTGGCACAGCCCATGGACAGATGTACCTGCGCCTTTGTCAGATGGCAGAACGCTTCCACATTCACTCCGGAGGTACGGCGGGTTGACTGTTCGCTGTGTCTGGATGTAGGGTGTGGTGGGGGTTACGGAGCGGATTCGCGGACTCGAGGTTGTGATGAGCCGAACATTGAACAAAGCTGGGAAGTTACGTCAGCTTTTCGAGAGCAACGGAGTTATCAGGATTGTAGGCGCCCATGACGGCCTCGGGGCCAAGCTGGTCGAGTTGAGTGGTTTCGACGGCGTCTGGGCAAGCGGGCTTGAGATATCTGCGTCACATGCTCTACCTGATGCCAACATCCTTACGATGACACAATACCTCGAGGCGGCCTCGATAATGAACGACGCTGTCACTTTACCCGTGATTGCCGACTGCGACACCGGTTATGGCAACTCCAACAATGTGATGCACATGGTCAGGAAGTACGAAGCCGCCGGAATAGCGGCCGTCGCCATTGAGGACAAGAAGTTCCCCAAGGTCAATAGCTATGTTCCTGGCCGTCAGGAACTGGCATCTATCGCGGAGTTTGTTGGCAAGATCATGGCTGCGAAGAACACTCAGCAGACCAAGGATTTCATGATCATTGCCCGAGTCGAGGCGCTGATTGCTGGATGGGGGCAGGAAGAGGCACTGAGGAGGGCTCATGCCTACGCCGATGCTGGGGCCGACGCCATCATCATTCACTCGAAGGCGAGTGTCCCTGACGAGATTACTGCCTTTGTCCACGCTTGGACTAACTCAACCCCTCTCGTGATTATTCCGACTACCTACCCGATGTTGACAGTGGACGAGATCGAGAAGCTCGGTGTAAAGATGGTGATCTACGCTAATCATGGAATGAGGGCGGCGATCAAGGCAGTCAGTGAGGTGCTCTCCGAGATCAGGGAAAAAGGCCGGTTGGACGTTGTCGAACCCAAGATCGTACCGATGAGCACTGTCTTTGAATTGCAGGGCATGACCCAGATGAAGGAGAGCGAGAAGCACTTCCTGAAGTCAGACGATGATTCGATCAACGTCATCATCCCGGCTGCAGGCGCTCCTCGCAATCAGGAGTCCCTGGATCTGTTACTGGAGGGCATCCCCCCAGCCATGCTCGACATCAATGGCAAGACACTCCTGCAGAGAAACGTTGAGACGCTCAACCGTAGTGGATTACGCGAAATAACGGTAGTCACCGGCTACCAAAAGGACTCCTTTGACGTCGAAGAGGTTAACTACATCCACAATGACCGGTACGACTCGGAGCACATCATGACCTCGCTGATGTGCGCCGAGGCCAAATTTGACGGCAGGACGCTGATCGTGTACTCCGACATCCTCTTCGAACGCTCATTGGTAGAGCGTCTCAAGCTTGTGGAGGCAGATTTCGTCATTGTGGCTGACGCCTCGATGATTGACTCTCTCAGCAGGAGCAGGAAGCTCGATCTGGTGGCAACTCATGAGTCGCTGCCGAAAGGTAAGCGCAATCTGAGCTACGATCGTCTCTACACGGTCGACCGAATCGGGGCGGCGTTTCCCGATGAAGTGAGAGCTGCCGAGTTCACTGGACTGCTGATGTTGTCGGCAAAGGGCGCCGAGATCTTCAGGGAGGAATTCCACAAGGCGTTTGAAGAGTATCGGGACCGTGCCTTCTTTGCGGCGAAGAACATTCGGCAGGCAGGACTGGTCGACTTCCTGAACCATCTTATCTCGCTTGGTTACGAAGTAAATGCCCTTCAGGTCAACTCGGGCTGGATGGAGATCCACACCTTTGACAACTACAAACATGCCTGCTCGATCACTGCCGGGTTGTGACCGCCAGACTGAATTCCCTTGTGGGCCAGCTGAGGCTATCGTATGAACGCCGTCGAATTCTGCTCGACTCTGCGACATCACGGTTTTGACTTCGCCAGCGGGGTTCCGTGTTCGATCCTGAAGGGTATTATCCTGCACCTTGAGTCGCAGACGGACATCTGCTACGTTCCGGCCACCAGAGAAGACGAGGCCATCGGAATCGCCACTGGAGCCTATCTTGCGGGGCGACAGCCGGTGGTCCTGATGCAGAACTCAGGGTTGGGTAACGTGGTCAACGCTCTCACTTCGATGGTGCTGCTGTACCGAATCCCCCTGCTTCTTGTGATCAGCGGTCGCGGTTTTCGAATTGAGGATGCCCCGGAACATTCGATCATCGGTCAAGTGATGACCAAGCTTCTTGAGACCATCGGCGTCAAGTATGAGATTGTCTCCAGGGAAGATCCTGCAGCGGCTGTGTCAGCCGCCGCGGGAAACATTGCCGAGAGCGGCATCGCAGCCGCCCTCATTCTGCCAAAGGGTACCATAGAATGAAGCGGCATGAAGCGATAGACATCATTTGCAGATATCTTGAAGGGGATGAGCTGGTGGTGTCCTCAACCGGAATGATCAGTCGCGAGTTCTTCGCCATCGGTGACAGTCCACGGAACTTCTACATGATGGGGTCTATGGGGCTGGCCTCATCGATCGGCTTTGGACTGGCGCTGTGTCTCCCGAAGAGACGGGTGGTCGTTCTCGACGGGGACGGCAGCATACTGATGAACATGGGTTCCCTGGCTACCATCGGTCACTTCGGGCCATCGAATTTGACGCACGTCGTGCTCGACAACGAGGCCCATGACTCGACCGGAGGGCAGGCGACCGTGTCGACAACAATCGCACTCGATAAGGTTGCCGAGGCGGCGGGGTACCGGCGGGCCTTCAGGGTGACCGAAGCGGATGGACTTCGCGAGGTGATCGGGCAGGCGGACAACAGCGGTCCGGTGTTCATCCTGGTGAAGGTGGAGAAGGGTGGAATGCCAGGAGTAGGGAGAGTGTCTGCCTCACCGGAGGAGATAAGGGAGCGTTTTCGGCTGGCGGCAATGGAGGCCTAGCGTGGAGTTCACTTTCCTACTGCCCCGGAAGATAGTCTTCGGCAGAGGTTCAGCTGCCACGGCAGGTGAAGAAGCGAAGGAATTAGGGAGCAGCCGGACGCTGGTTGTGACTAGCCCCGGGATGCTTCGACGCGATGGATACTCTCTAGCTGTGCAGTCTCTGAAGCGTTCCGGTGTAGGTCTAGAGATCTTTTCCGATATCGTTCCGGAGCCGACAATCGAGAATGTTGACGACTGCGCAGCGGCCGCCCGCCGAGACCGGCGCGATCTGGTGATCGGGTTGGGTGGGGGGAGTGTCATCGACGTCGCCAAGAAAACCGCGGCAGACTTGAAGCTTCCAATGATGATGATGCCGACAACTGCCGGCACAGGGAGCGAGGTTACACACGAGTCCGTGCTCAAAGTCGATGGCAAGAAGAAGGCATTTGTCGATGAGGCCCTAGTGCCAGAGGTCGCCATTGTCGACCCCGACTTGGCAGAGACAATGCCACCGTGGTTGGCTGTCAGTTCTGGAATTGACGCCTTGGCCCACGCCTTGGAATGCTGGCAATCGAGGAAGCGGAATCCGCTCGTGGAGACGCTGGCGAAGGACGCTTTCGTGATGCTGAAGGAGAATATCTCGAGATCTATCGAGGGAGACAAGCAGGCACGGTCGAACA